>JAEUMC010000083.1 GCA_016793415.1 Devosia sp.
CGACATCCATACGCGCCCAAAGAGACTGGTGATCAGTGACGACAATGATCTCGCCGGAAACCAGCGGGCGAGAACGCGAGGATTGTAAAGTACCGCGTGGTCACGGGACGGACAGCATCCACCAGATAGCGCAGTAGGTCACGCGTATCCGATTTCCCTGAGGAAGCCGTCGATCAGCGCAAAGGACTCGGCGTCATGTCCGATGCCGATATGGCCGCCATCAGGAAAGACGTGCGCCCTCGCGCCGGGGACGCGCTCCCCGATGTAGCGGGCGGCCGCCGCGGTTCCAAAGCCATCGTCTTCGTAGGAGACGGCGAGCGTCGGCGCAGTGATCGTCTCGATCGCCATCGGCGAGGGGTTGCCGGCAAGCTGCGCATCGTTGAGCAGGCCCTCGGCACGCAGGCTGACCGGCAGGATGGAGTGGAGGATGTGCCGGGCCCGGGCCTGCTCGGCCGGATCGGCAGCCTTGATCAGCTTCGGCCTCGTGGCAAGCAGGGCTTCGGTCAGCAGGTCGGGCAGCGTGGTGATCGCCAACCAGAACAGGAAATCCGATCGCAGCGCGGCCATCGCCATCCGCATCTGATCTGGCGGCACCGACTGGACCGGGGTGTCCCGGGGAACATAGCTCGCCGGGACCAGTGGCAGCAGGGCGGCGCATCGGCTCGGATGCCGAATGGCAAAGGCCATGGCGGACAGCGCGCCCGCGGAGCCGCCTGCAATCGCAACCCTGCCGATCTCGAGGGTGTCGAGCAGGTCGACGAAGGCATCTGCCTGATTTTCCGATGATGGGCTTTGCGGAAAGGCCGAGCGCAGATAGCCGAAGCGCGACGGCGCAATCACGCGATAGCCCGCTTCACTGAAGCGACGGGCAAAGAACAGCCCCTGGTCGAAGCCGCCGCCGGTACCATGGACCATCAGAAGCGGCGTTCCGGTCCCGGCCTCCGCATACTCGAGCGCGCCCAGCCGGGTTTGAATCAGCTTGCTCAACTCGGGCGCCACCAGGGTGCGGGCCTTGGCGATTTCGCTGCTGAAGGCTGCGGCAATGGCTCCGCCGGCTACCGCAAGCCCTGCTCCGACCACCCCCAGCCCCAGAACTGCCCTGCGTGAAACCATCGCAACCAACCTTCTCGTTCGGCACCGCTCAGCGTATGCCCGCCCATAGCTGGCGCTGCCCCGCCATCGGATCGTCTACTGCTGCCGGGCTCTCATCGAACCGCATGGTGACGTATCGGTGGGTATCGAAGGCCGTCCAGCCGGGGTCGCCACTGGTTGCGAACTGCCCCCAGGCGCGATGCATCGCGTCGGCCAGCTGCTGCGGCGGCCCGGAGCCGAGCAGACGTTCGGTCTGATTGCCGAGCGTGTCGAACACGAAAGGAATTTCGACTGCATGACCGGCGCCCAGCCGGCCACCGAACTGCGGCGAACGCCAGGCAAATTCGTACATGAAGGTTCTTCCACTGCCGGTGGCCGCATGAGCCTCGGCGAGGCGCAGGGCGGGCAGCCGCCAGTACCAGTCGGTCATGATGGCCGCGAGGAGCTCGCCCGGGCTCGCTTCTGGCTGCTGTTCACGATAGGCGGCCAGCACGCGTTCCACCGGCATGCCAGTTGCAGCCACGGTTCCGGCAACCACTGCGACGCCAATGGCGTCGATAGCGCCGCCCGGTACCAGAAACAGTCGCCATTCCTCTGTGTTCGATCCGGAAAGCACATCGACATCAGCCCCCGCGCCGGCTGCGATCGCATCTATCGGACGGATCTGGATGAGGTCGCCATCGATGACCGGCTCCCAAGGCAGTCCATCGAGCATGATCTCGCCCCACATCGCTGGGTCGGGGTTGGTGAGAAGTTCGCCGCGCAGGGCTTCCTGCGCCTGCAACATCTGCGCGACCGGAACCGCTGCAATGGCGTCGCGCCTGGCATCGGTCCCGAGGAGCGCCGCCAGCCGCTGTCCGATACGCTCGGCAGTCTTGGGTGTGCTGACGTGATGACCGCCGCCACTCTCCACGATTGCCCGGCGGAACAAGCCCTTCGCTCGCGGCATGGAGAGCAGCGTTCCGACGCTCAACCCTCCAGCGGACTCACCAAAGATCGTGACATTTCCCGGATCGCCGCCGAAGACCGCGATGTTGCGCTGCACCCACTCGAGCGCGGCGATCTGATCCAGCAGACCGAGATTGGCTACCCCATCGCCGAGATAGAGAAACCCCTCGGCGCCGACCCGATAGTTGATGGAGACAAGCACGACGCCATCACGCGCAAAGCCGCTGCCATCATACCAGGGCGAGGCGGAGGTCGCGTGATACTCGTACATGCCGCCGGGTATCCAGACCATCACCGGCAGGTTGGCCATACCCAGCGCCGGCGACCAGATGTTGAGCGTCAGGCAATTGTCTCCGGGGCCATTCACCTCCGGCGGCAACAGCTCGGCGACCATCGGCGGATAGGCTGGCTGAGGCGGCTTGGGGCCGAACTGGGTGGCATCGCGAACCCCGTCCCAGGCCTGCGGCGCCTGGGGTGGCCGCAAACGGCGCGTGCCGGTGGGTGGGGCAGCGAACGGGACACCCTTGAAGCTGTGAATTCCGTCGGCCTCGATGCCGCGAAGCGACCCACTGCCCATTGTAACCACGGATGGCGATGCGGCGGCGGGACGCGCCAACCACAAGCCAGAGGCCAGTCCACCAGTCGCCGCGCCCATCAGCATGCTCCGCCGATTCATCGCCGCCTCCCGATCGATGCCGCTAGCTCGCCGCTTCGACCGACCAGATCACGTCGGTTCGGATCTGGTCCGGCGGCGT
Source organism: Devosia sp. (assembly GCA_016793415.1). Taxonomy (GTDB): domain Bacteria; phylum Pseudomonadota; class Alphaproteobacteria; order Rhizobiales; family Devosiaceae; genus Devosia_A. The sequence continues at coordinate 2,796 of JAEUMC010000083.1, forward strand.
CCCCGGTGGGCTGAGGTAGCTCTCCCACATGTCCCTGCTGCCAGCGAGCTTCTGCTCCTTCATGGCCGAGGTCATGCGATCGTAAG
>JAEUMC010000099.1 GCA_016793415.1 Devosia sp.
CCGAATACGGCTGATTTCATCGGCCGAGCCGAGCGTCGCGGTGAAGCTGGCGAGCGCGCCACTCTCCATTTCCAGCGAGGCCGAGATGCAATCTTCCACCTCGATGGCGTTCACCCGCGTCGCCACCCGCCCGAACAGGCTTTTCGGCTCGCCCATCAGGTAGGTGAAGATATCGTGCGGGTGGATGGCGTGGGTCATCAGAACGCCGCCGAGTTCGGTCTTCCATTTGCCGCGCCAGGGCACGGTGTAGTAATCCGGCCCGCGCCGCCACAGCGTCTCGACGGTGCCGATATAGGGCTTGCCGGCGATCCCCGCCTCGATGATGCGTTTGACCTGCTCGATGCCGTTGCCGTAGCGATACTGGAACACCGGCATCAGCTTGCCGCGGCTCACCTTCTCGAGCGCGATGATCTCGTCGACCTCGGCGAGCGAACCGACCAGCGGCTTTTCGCAGATGACGTGCTTGCCGGCCTTCAGCGCCGCCGTGACCATCGGGTAATGCACCATGGGCGGGGTGCAGACGTCGATGATGTCGAGATCGTCCATGGCCAGGAGGTCGTCGAAGTTCTCGACCCGCCGCTCGATGCCGAACTCGTCGGCCAGTGCGTTGCGCCTCGTCGGGTCGAGATCGCAGATGGCGATGACCTTGAAGCGATCCTTGTTGGTCTCATAACCCTCGACGATGTGGCTCTTGCCGATGCCGCCACCGACCACGGCGACTGTGTAAACCCTGCTCATTGCTGCCAAACCGTCCCGACTTCAGCCAGTTTCTGCGCCGTCAGCGCCAGTTCCATCGCCTTGAAGGCGCGCACCTGCGGCATTGCCGTCTCGGTGCGGTTGAGCACGTCCGATATCAGCTGCCGCCCGTAGGGCAGGTCCTGCCCCGAGCAGTCGATATGCTGGGTGCCGTGCTTGTCGACGAGGAACAGGTGATCGGTGCCCGGCCGGCCGGCGATGTCGATATATTTGCGGAGCTCGATATAGCCCTCGGTGCCGAGGATGGTGAGCCGCCCGTCGCCCCAGGTCGGCAGCCCCGCCGGGGTGAACCAGTCGACCCGTACATAGCCCGTGGTGGTGGGGGTGCGCAGATGCATGTCGCCGACATCCTGCAGCCCCGGCCTGTTGGGGTTGCCGCGGTTGTTCACCGAGGCCGACACCACTTCGGCATCGGTGTCGGTGCCGGAAAAGAACAGGAACTGCTCGCACTGGTGGCTGCCGATATCGCAGAGGATGCCGCCATAAAGCTGCCGATCGAAGAACCATTCCGGCCGCTGATTGTTGCGGATGGCATGCGGCCCGAGGCCGACAGTGTTGATCACCTGGCCGATGGCGCCGGCCTTGACCAGCTCGCCCGCCTTCACGGTGGAGCGGGTCTCGAAATGCTCCGAATAGCAGACCGAGTAGATCCGCCCGGTCTCGGCCTGCGCCCGCTTGATCTCGGCGAGCTGCTCGAGGCTGGTCATCCCCGGCTTGTCGCTCATCACATCCTTGCCGTGCCGCATGGCGGCAATCGAGATGGCGGCGCGCTCGGAGAGGATGGCGGCGGTCATCACCAGGGCGATCGTGGGGTCTTCGAGGATGGCGCGCTGGTCGGCAACGCGTTTCGCCTGCGGGTACTTGGCACTGAACTCGGCGGCGAGATCGTCCTCGGGCGAATGGAAGGCGACCAACTCGGCCCCCTCGCGCAGCAGGCAGTTCACCTGGCCGTAGATATGGGAATGGTTGAGGCCGATGGCCGCGAATTTGATGGGCATGGTCAGTCCTAGAATCCTATGGCCGCGGATGCTGCGGTTCCGTCGTCTCCCTCCCCCTTGTGGGGAGGGATCAAGGGTGGGGGTAGGGCCGCAAGCACGGCAGCCAGATGGGTGGCAACGCCTTCGAGGTTGTCGCGGACCTCGAGGTTCGAATAGCGCGCGACGCGATAGCCTTGATCGCGGATCAGCTCGGAGCGCCGATTGTCATAGGCAATGGCTTCGGGGTTGTAGTGGGTTTCTCCGTCGACCTCGATCACCAGCTTCGGATGGTGGCAGGCAAAGTCGACATAGTACGGACCCAGTTGTACCTGGCGGCGGAAGTGGTAGCCCTGCTCCTTCAGCGAGCGCAGGTAATTCCAGAGCCTGGCTTCGGCCGGCGGCATGCGTTTGCGGAGCTCCCTCGAGCGCTTGATGCTCATGGCCACCCCCACCCAGCTGCGCTACGGGCCGCAGGCCCTAGCTGCGCTACCCTCCCCACAAGGGGGAGGGAGACGAAAGAACCGAAGCGGGCAGTCTGGTCTCCCTCCCCCTTGTGGGGAGGGATTAAGGGTGGGGGGAGCCGCAGGCACAAGACCCTCACCGCTTCATCCCCGTCGTCGCAATGCCCTCGATCAGCAACCGCTGGAAGAACAGGAAGAATAGGAAGATCGGCACGAGGCTGAGTACGCTCATCGCAAACAAGCCGCCGAAGTCACTCTCGCCGGTCGAGTCGGTGAAGGTCCGGAGCCCCAGCATCACGGTGTATTGCTTCATCTCGTTGAGGTAGATCAGCGGGGCGAAGAAATCGTCCCAGGTCCAGATGAAGGTGAAGATGGCGGCGGTCGCCAGCACCGGGGTGGAGAGCGGCAGCATCACCTTCCAGTAGATGCGCCAGGCCGAGCAGCCGTCCATCATGGCGGCTTCGTCGAGTTCGCGCGGGATGCCGCGGAAGAACTGCACCATCAGGAAGACGAAGAAGGCGTCGACGGCGAGGAATTTCGGCGCCACCAGCGGCAGGATGGTGTTGACCCAGCCCAGCTCGCGGAACAGCACATATTGCGGGATCAGCGTCACCTGGCCGGGCAACATCAGCGTCATCAGCATCATGGCGAACCAGAAGTTCCGCCCCTTGAAGCGCAGCCGCGCAAAGGCGAAGGCCGCCATCGAGCAGGCGATCAGGTTGCCGACCACTGAGGTGATCGAGATCACCAGCGAGTTCCAGAAGAAGGTGCCGAAGCTGATGCGCAGGCCATTCCAGCCGCGGAAATAGCTGTCGAGGCTCCAGGAGCTGGGGATCAGCGTGCCCGAGAAGATCTCGTTCTCCGGCCGGAAACTGGCCGAGAGCATCCAGAGCAGCGGATAGAGCATCAGGATCGAGGCGCCGATCAGCGCCACGTGAGCGAGCACGCTGAGGATGCGCTTGCGCCAGAGCTTTGCCGGCGAAGCTTCGGTGACGACGGTCAGGCGCGGGGCCGGGGCGGTGACGGTCATCGGGCGGCTCCCTCGGCGGACAGCGACACGGGTGCCTCAATCATCATAGTGCACCCAGTATTTGCTGGTGAGGAACGAGAAGGCGGTGAAGCAGGCGACCAGCAGCAGCAGGAACCAGGCCAGCGCCGAGGCGTAGCCCATGCGGAAGAAGCCGAACGCCTCCTGGTAGAGATAGAGCGTGTAGAACAGCGTCGAGTTGATCGGGTTGCCGGTGCCGGCCGAGATGATGAAGGCCGGGGTGAAGCTCTTGAACGCCTCGATGGTCTGGATGATGGCGTTGAAGAACACCACCGGGGTGAGCAGCGGCAGGGTGATCTTCCAGAACTGACGCCAGCGGCTGGCGCCATCGAGGCTGGCGGCCTCGTACATATCCTGCGGGATCTGTCGCAGGCCGGCGAGGAAGATGATCATCGGCGAGCCGAACTGCCAGATCGACAGCACGATCAGCGTCCACAGCGAATAGCGGGGGTTGGAAATCCAGCTCGGGCCCTGGATGCCGAACACCGAGAGGAAATCGTTGACCAGCCCGTCGCCGGCAAACAGCTGGCGCCACAGGATGGCGATCGCCACCGAGGCGCCGAGCAGGCTCGGCAGGTAGAACAGGGCGCGATAGAGCGGCAGGCCGCGCATGCCGCGGTTGAGCAGCAGCGCCACGCCGAGCGCGAAGGCGAGCTTCAGCGGCACCGAGAAGAGCACGAAGGTCAGCGTCACCTGCATCGAGGCGATGAATTTCGGATCCGCGGTGAACATGCGGACATAGTTGGCGGTGCCCACCCATTCGGGCGGCGTCAACAGGTCGAAATCGGTGAAGCTCAGGTAGAACGAGGTGATGATCGGCCCGATCGTCAGGCCGAGAAAGCCGATCAGCCAGGGGATCAGGAAGAGGTAGCCGGGGGCGTGGTTCTGCCACACCCTCGACCACCACGATTGGTACACCGCACCCCCCGGATGGGGGACTGAGGCCTCCACGGCGGGCGCGGTCATGACGTCAGGCCGCGCGGTTCAGGATGTCGGTCGCGCCCTTGACGAGCTCGGGACCGGCCTGTTCCGGGGACTTGGCGCCGAAGCCCACTTCCTGCCCGAGCGTGCGGAACAGCGAAGCGTCGATCTCGCCGGCGGCGGCCGGCGGGGACGGGGGCAGGGCGCCGAGCAGTGGCCCGAGATTGGCGACGAAGTTCAGCGCGATCTGGCTCTGCTCGTCGAGGGTCGGGGCGAGCGCCTCGCGCACGGCCTTCGAGCACGGAATGCCACGTTCGACGCCGAGCACCTTGCTCGCGTCCTGGTCGTTGACGAAGAAGCTGAGGAACTTGGCCGCGGCTTCCTTCTGCGCCGAGGTGCCGCCGATCGAGAAGAACATCGAGGGCTTGCGATAGTGACCGCCAGGCGCATCGGTGGCGATGCGCGGGAAGTTGGCGATGGTGATCTTGTCCTTGTTGATCGCCTGGAACGCCACCAACTGGTTGGAGTTGGAGGGGATCACCGCGGCCTTGCCCAGCGTAATCATGGTGGTCTCGAGCGGGCCGGTATCGAGGGCCTGGTCGTCGGGGGTGACGCAGACGCCGGCGGCGCGCAGGTCCGCCCAGAGCTTGTACCACTCGGTGGCGTCGGCCTCGTCGAAGGCCACCTTGCCGTCAGCGGTGTAGAGCGCCTTGCCGCGCTGGCGCAGCCAGTTCTCGTACATCGGCTCGGACACCGAACCATCGGCGATCACCGCCTTGCCGACGCCCTTGGACTTGAAGGCCTCGCCGATCGTGGTGAGGTCGGCATAGGTGGTGTTGGGACCGGGCAGTTCGACGCCGGCCTTTTCGAAATCGACGGTGTTGACCATCAGCGCCACCGAGTTGGCGCCCAGGCTAATGCCGTAGAGCTTGCCGTCGACCTTGCCGCCATCGAGCTGATCCTGGTCGAAATCGGCGAGGTTCAGCGCGCCGCCGACGAACTCGTCGAGCGGGGCGATGGCGTTCCGCTTGGCGTATTCGACGATGTAGCGGTAATCCATCTGGATCACGTCGGGGGCATTGCCGCCGGCGGTCTGGGTGGCGAGCTTGGGCCAGTAGTCGTTCCAGGCGAGGAACTCGCCTTCGATCGCCGGGCCGCCAGCCTTGGCGTAGAGATCGGTCACCCCGTAGGTGCGATCGGCGCGGGCCTGGCTGCCCCAGAAGATCAGGCGCAGGGCTTCCTGCGCAAAGGCCGGCGAGATGCCGGCCGCGGCGGCAAGCGCCGTCGTGCCGAGCAGAAACTGACGGCGGTCTAGCTTCATGGTCATGAATTCCTCCCGTTAGGTCTTCCAGGGCAGCGGCGCTGTCCCCGAACTGTCTGGCGCTCTTGGTGGCGCTAAATAACTAACTGGTTACAACCATGGGCCGGGACGTGCGGCCTGTCAAGCAGGTGCAGTTTGGCACCGAACGACAGGCAGAATCGCGTCGGCCCGGCGTCGATGCCAGGGGGAATCGGAATCGATGGCGACGGCCGGCGTTGGGCTCAGCGGCGGGTGCGGAGGTAATCGACGACCATCTGCACGGCCTGCGCTTCACGGTCCTGGATCAGCGCGAACTGGCTGAGGTCCTTGCCGAAAACCACCGACAGGGTCTGCATGTTGGAGACGTAGAAGTAGCAGAGCGAAATGATCGAGATGTAGAGCTGCATCGGGTCGACGTCGGTGCGGAAGGTGCCCTCCGCATGACCGCGTTTCACGATCTCCTGCAGTTCGCCGACAATGGGCGAGCGGATCTCGTCGAGATCCTTGATCTGCTTGACGAATTTGGCGTTCTGCAAGTTTTCCACAGACAGCAGTCGCGGGAACCACGGGTTGGCGAGGAAATGCCGAAATGTAAACCGGATGATCCGGTCGACTGCTTCGACCGGATCATACTGGCTGATGCGCAACTCGCGTTCGCCGCGGCGGATTTCCTGGTAGGCGTCGAGCAGAACCGCCTGATACAGAGCCTCTTTATTCCCGAAATAGTGATAGAGTAGGCGCTTGTTGGCCTTGGCCCGATCGGCGATGGCGTCGACGCGGGCGCCATTGAAGCCCTCTTCGCAGAACTCGTCGCGCGCCGCCTTGAGGATCGAGGCCTTGGTCTTTTCGGCATCGCGCGGGCGCACCGGCGCCGGCTTCGTCGGTGCGGTCTTGGCGGCGTGCCGCCGAACCTTCACCGCTGCCACCTCGCTCGCCATCGCTCCAACTCCCCGCGCCGTTGCGGCTCTGCAGTCCTTGTAACAGGACGGTTCAGCAGCCGGGCTCGCAGCGCACGAAAATCGTTCTTTCGTTCAGGCTTCGACGGCCACTCTTGACGCTGTATCCTAGCGGCGTGTATCCAAGTAACCAAGTAGTTACAAACGCAGCGCGTGCTGCAGGCAAGGGAGCGAGGGAATGGCCGAGCGTCGGCTGGGACTGATCATGCACGGCGTGACGGGCCGTATGGGCTACAACCAGCATCTGGTGCGCTCGATCCTCGCCATTCGCGAGCAGGGCGGGGTGGTGCTGTCGAACGGCGATCGGCTGGTGGTCGACCCTATCATCGTCGGGCGCGACCGCGACAAGATCCAGCGGTTGGCCGAAAAGCACGGCATCAAGCGCTGGTCGACCGATCTAGACGCGGCGCTGGCCAACTCGGAAGACGAAGTGTTCTTCGACGCCGGCACGACGCAGATGCGGGCGGAGCTGTTGAGCCGGGCGATCGATGCGGGCAAGCACGTCTATTGCGAGAAGCCGGTCTCCGACGACCTCGAATCCGCCATCGCCCTGGCCAAGAAAGCCAAGGCCTCGGGGGTGAAGCACGGCGTGGTGCAGGACAAGCTGTTCCTGCCCGGGCTGCTGAAGCTCAAGATGCTCCGGGACGCCGGGTTCTTCGGCCGCATCCTGTCGGTGCGCGGCGAGTTCGGCTACTGGGTGTTCGAGGGCGACTGGGGCCAGCCGGCACAGCGCCCGAGCTGGAACTATCGCAAGGCCGATGGCGGCGGCATCATCCTCGATATGCTGTGCCACTGGCGCTATGTGCTCGATAACCTGTTCGGCGAAGTGGAAGCGGTGAGCTGCCTTGGGGCGACGCATATCCCGACCCGCGTCGACGAGAAGGGCAACACCTACACCGCCGATGCGGACGATGCGGCCTACGCGACGTTCCAACTGGCCGGCGGGGTAGTCGCCCATATCAATTCGAGCTGGGACGTGCGGGTGCGCCGCGACGATCTCGTCACCTTCCAGGTCGACGGCACGCATGGCTCGGCGGTGGCCGGGCTGCACAAGTGCTTCAGCCAGCATCGGGTCAATACGCCCAAGCCGGTGTGGAACCCCGACCAGCCGCAGACCATCGACTTCTTCCAGAACTGGGAAGAGGTGCCGGATAACTGGCCGGCACAGAACGGCTTCAAGGCGCAGTGGGAGATGTTCCTCAAGCACGTCGCCGAGGATGCGCCGTGGCCGTACGGGCTCGAGGCAGGCGCCAAGGGCGTGCAGCTCGCCATGCTCGGGCTGCAGAGCTGGAAAGAACGGCGCTGGCTGGACGTGCCGGCGCTGGGGATTTGACGATGCTGACTGAGAGAGACTCCCCCCTCCCCTCCGCCCCCCCACGGGGGGTGGTGCCTGCCGGTGCATTAGGGACAATCGGGCTCGAGCCTCGACTCTTCACCTCCCCCCTTGGGGGGGAGGCCGGGAGGGGGGTGGCCCCACGCTCG
>JAEUMC010000111.1 GCA_016793415.1 Devosia sp.
CCTGTCGATCATCGGCTTCAACTTCATCGGCAGCGTCATCTACACCATCATCACCGAGGCGACGCTGGAGTTCCTCGGGCTGGGCGACCCGAACGCGGTGAGCTGGGGCACCATGCTCTACAACGCCCAGACCTCGTCGGCGATCATGATCGGGGCGTGGTGGGAAGTGGCGGCGCCGGCGAGCTTCATCGCGATGATCGGCATCGGGCTGTCGCTGATCAACTTCGCCATCGACGAGATCTCCAACCCGCGGCTCAGGACGCTCGGCACCGTGGCCAAGGCGGCGAAGGCACAACGCGCCATCGACCGCGCACGGCTCGACGCGGCAGCGCCGGAGGCATGAGCATGGACCAGCAAACCAAGCTCGTGGAAGTCAAAGGCCTCAAGGTCGACTTCATGACCACGACGGGCCTGTTCACCGCGGTGAACCAGGTCGATCTCGATATCGGCCGCGGCGAGGTGATGGGCCTCGCCGGCGAAAGCGGTTGCGGCAAATCCACCATCGCCTTTGCGCTGATGCGCCTGCACCGGCCACCGGCGATCATTTCAGGCGGCTCGATCCGGATCGACGGCGAGGACGTGCTGGCGCTCTCGTCCAAGGCGCTGAGGCGCTGGCGCTGGCGCAAGGTGTCGATGGTGTTCCAGAGCGCCATGAACTCGCTCAACCCCGTGCTGACCATCTTCGAGCAGTTCCGCGATGTGCTGGTCGGCCATACCGGGATGAGCCGCGATGCGGCGCGGGCGCGGGCCGAGGAGCTGATGAAGCTGGTGGGGATCGCCGCGGCGCGGCTCGACGATTATCCGCATCAACTGTCGGGTGGCATGCGGCAGCGCGTCGTGCTGGCAATGGCGCTGGCGCTCGAGCCGGAGCTGATCATCATGGACGAGCCGACCACGGCGCTCGACGTGGTGGTGCAGCGCGAGATCCTCACCGAGATCATGGCGCTCAAAGCACGGCTCGGCTTCTCGCTCTTGTTCATCACCCATGACCTGGCGCTGATGGCGCAACTGGCCGACCGCATCGCCATCATGCTGAAGGGCCGGATCATCGAGGTCGGGGCGACGCGGCAGATCGTCGAGGCGCCGGAACAGAGCTACACGCGGGCGCTGTGGGACGCCATGCCGAGGCTGGAGGCCGTATCGTGACCCCGCCCATCCTCGAACTGGTCGCGGCCAGCAAGACGTTTCGCGTCCGCAACATCTTCGGCGGCGAAAAATCGGTGGCAGCGCTGCAGCAGGTGTCGCTCAAGCTCGGCGAAGGGCGTGCGCTCGCCATCGTGGGCGAGAGTGGTTCGGGCAAATCGACGCTGGGACGCGCGGCGACCGGGCTGTTCCCGCTGAGTTCGGGGCAGGTGCTGTTCCGCGGGCGCGACATCGCGACGATCCGCGGTCGCAAGGCGCGACTGACGCATCGGCGCGCCGTGCAGATGATCTTCCAGGACCCGTTCTCGGCACTCAACCCGGCTCACACGGTGCGTCACCACCTGGAGCGGCCGCTGCGGCTGCACCATGGCTTGAGTGGAGCGGCGCTGGCCGAGCGGGTCAAGGGAATCCTCGCCGACGCGGAGCTCGATCCGGACCGCACCCTCGACAAGTATCCGCACGAGTTGTCAGGCGGGCAGCGGCAGCGGGTGAACCTGGCGCGGGTGCTGGCGGTGGGCGCCGAGCTGGTGGTGGCGGATGAGCCGACCTCGATGCTCGATGTGTCGATCCGCCGCTCGATGCTCGAGCTGATCGCCCGGCTCAAGACCCAGCGCGGGCTGAGCCTGCTCTACATTACCCATGACATCGCCACCGCCCATTACATCGCCGAGGAAACGGCGGTGATGTTCGGCGGCCGGATCGTCGAATGGGGACCATCGCGCGAGGTGATCGCCCGCCCGGCGCACCCCTACACCAGGGTGCTGCTCTCGGCGGTGCCCAACGCGGCGCAGCGGCTGGATGCCGGCAGCGCCGACGCCGCAGCCTTCGCCGTCGAGGCGACCAAGGTGCGCAGCATGACGCGGGACGCGATCGGCCTGCCGACCGAAGTCAGCCCCGGACACTACGCCGTGCTCTGATCACTGGGCGAATTCGCGTTCGAACCAGCGCTTGACCAGGTTCATGACCCGGATCGAGCGGTCGTTGCGCCAGGCGAGATACCAGGAGCCGGGGCGGGTGACGAGGCCGAGCGGGGCGAGCATGCGGCCCTGCTTGATGGCGTCGGAAACCGCGGGGCCTGGTCCGATGGTAACGCCGAGTCCGGCTTCCGCCGCCTGCAGGGTGTAGAACAGCAGATCGTAGGAAATGAACTCGCGCTTTTCCAAGGTGACGCCGGCCTCGCGGGCCCAGTTGGACCACATGTCGGGCGGCCAGACGGTATCGAGGCGCGGCAGGCTCCAGAGGTAATCGAGGTCGTCCTCGCGGCCCTTCACCAGCATGGGGCTGACCACCGGCCCGAAGGTTTCGGGAGCGACGACGGCGACGGTCATGCCGGGAATCTCGGGCACCGGACCGACACCGATA
>JAEUMC010000129.1 GCA_016793415.1 Devosia sp.
GCGTTGCAGGGCTCGGTGAAGGCGAGGGTGAACAGCCGCCTGACCAGTGCCGTGTCGGGAGGCGTCTCGGTGGCCGTGCTGAGCTCGGTGGTCGGCACGAAGCTGTCGTAGCTCTGTGGCGTTGGGTCCGCCTGGGCGAACGCCGGGAACGCCGCGGCAATTGCGGCAAGTACGGTCAGCAGTCGGCGCATTTTCGAACTCCTGTTGCTTGGGAGACTATGTCAGTGGTCGGACTGTGCGGCGAGGGGCATGACAAATTCGCTTCCGGCCTCAGCGGCTTGCCGCTATGTTTCGCCCGGCACGCGGGGAGGGATCATGCGACTGCCGGTTTCAGCCATCGCCCTGTTGTCTGTGACGCTCGCCGGAGCGCCATCCTTGGCGGCCGAGATGACCGACTCGGTATTTCAGGTCACCTTCCGCTATGCCGGCGAGGATGAGGTGCTGAACGATACGGTCGTGCCGCTGCTGCCGGGCAACGCCTGCTACAACTGGTACGTCAGGCTGGCCGAGGGCACCGCCCCCAAAACCGCAACCGAGATCCTCAGCCTGCCGGTACCCCTCGAGGATTGGGGCACGCTGCTGACCGACCCCGACGATGGCATCGACATTTCCGCCGACGGCAAGGTTGCGACGCGGACCTTCGCTCCCGAACTCGACGAGGAAGGCTGGTTCAGCCACAGCTGGTGCGTAGCGCCGGGCGACCCGGTCGGTCGGCACTCGATCGCCATCGCCGTCGATGGCGCCCAACTCGTTACCTATGATTTCCAGGTGGTCCTGCCCGAGGACTATTACTGGCCCTCCATCGCCCAGCCGCAGCCGCGCGAGCGCAGCGTCGACCACAGCTGGTGATTTTTCGCCTGACCAACCCCTGAGGACTATCTATGTCGCTTTCGATGTACGCGATCACCGTTCCGGTGTTCACGCGCTACCTGAACAACCTCGACGCCATCCTGGTGAAGGCCGAGGTCAATGCCGCTGAACGCAAGATCAAGCCGGAAGTCCTGGCGTCGTCGCGGCTGGCGCCGGACATGCATCCGCTGTCGTTCCAGGTTCAATCGACCACCGACCGCATCAAGTTCACCCTGGCGCGCCTGACCGGCCGTACTCCGCCGAGCTGGGAAGACAACGAGACGACGCTGGCCGATCTCCGCGCCCGGGTAAAGAAGGCGCTCGACTTCGTTGCAGGCTTCTCGGAGACGGATCTCGCCGGCAGCGAAGCCAAGACGCTGACGTTGAAAGTGCGTGGTGAGGACACCCAGGTGCCCGCCATCGAGCATGTGACGCTCAACGCCGTTCCGCAGATCTTCTTCCACATCACCACCGCCTACGCGATCCTGCGCCACAACGGCGCGCCCGTCGGCAAGCGCGACTTCACGGGCGGCTGATACGGCCCGGGCGCTGTTCATCGGAACAGATGGTCTGCTCGCGTCAGCCGCCATGCGCGGCTGGCTCGAGAGCGGCAACACGGTGGCCGCCTTCTGGACGTCGGCCAATCCGGCCCTTCGGCTGCGATTGGGCGATATCATTTCCCCACGCTGGAGCATGCGGCTGTTGCTGCGGCGCCACGCCATTCCGGCGGTCAGCGTGCCGCGGCTGCGCGATTGGGCCGGGGCGGAGGCGGCCATCGCCGCACTCGGCGTCGATACGCTGATCACCTGCATGACCACGATGATCGTGCCGACCCGGCTGCTGGACCTGTTCGGTGGCCGGGCGGTCAATCTCCACCCATCGCTGCTGCCGGCCTACCGCGGACCGTCACCGCTGCTCGGAGCGTTGCTCGACGGTAATGCCGACGTTCACGCCGGGGCTACGGTGCATGTCCTGTCAGCGGGCATCGACGAGGGGCCGATCGTCGCCCAGCTGCCGGTGCCTCACGAGGCAGCCGCTGGGGTCTATGCCACCTGGCTGGCGCAGCACGCTGCCGCCTGCCGTCTGCTCGCTCGCGTGGCCTTGCCTGCCTACCTCGAAGGCGCGACCGTGGCGCGTCCCCAGGTGGGCGGTTTCTATCGCAAGGTCACCCAGGACGGAGAAATCGGCCCGCACCTGGCTCTGCGGGAGGTCGAGCGGATGCTGGATGCGGCCGGCACGTCCTATGGCATCGCTGTACCACTAGCCTGGCGACGGCCGGCCTCGGTGCGGCGTGTTCGCCGGTTGCTCGGTCCGCCGACGGGAGAGTCGCCAAGGCTGTCGACTTTGTCGGTAACGCTCGATCTGGCTGATGCCCGAGTCGTGCTGGTGCGAAACACCGCGCTGCAGCGCGCTCGGGATCGCTCCCTGCTGGTCAGGGAACTACAGCGGCTCGATCAGGAATAGCGCTCTTCCTTCCACGGGTCGGCGTGGTTGTGGTAGCCGCGAACTTCCCAGAAGCCGCGGTGGTCGCGCTCGGCGAATTCGATGCGCTTGAGCCATTTCGGGCTCTTCCAGAAATAGAGGTGCGGCACCACGAGCCGCACCGGGCCGCCATGGTCGCGGCTGAGCGGCTCGTTCTCCCAGGTGTGGGCAATCAGTGCGTCCTCGGAGGCAAAGTCCTCGATCGCCATGTTAGTGGTGTAGCCGTCGTTCGAGCTGAACAGCACGAACCGCGCGGAGGGTTTTACGCCAACCGCGTCCATCAGCTGATGCGTGGTGACCCCCTTCCAGTGGTTGTCGTAGCGCGACCAACTGGTGACGCAGTGGATGTCGCTGAGCTTGTCAGACTGCGGCTGCGCCATCAGGTCGTCGAACGACCAGGTCTGCGGCCGCTCGACCTCGCCGGCGATATCGAGGCGCCAGACTTCCTTGGCGACGTTCGGGGTCTGACCCAGGTCGAGGATCGGCCAGTTCTTCACCAGGTGCTGGCCTGGGGGCAGGCGGGCATCCTCGGGGCGCGACAGCTGGCCGGTGAGGAATTTGCCCAGTTCCGCCCAGCGCGACTTGGTCTTGGTGAGCTTGCTGTCTTCTGGGAGATCGTCGTCGCTGGACATGTTGGCCTCGCTGGTCGCCTGGAGCGTTCTCGGGAAAAGTTGCAGACTTTTCCGGTTCGAAAGCGCGACGATCAATAGTCCTCAAAGGTTCGCCGACCGGTGCGGCAAGTCAATGGACATTCATATCCCGGCAGCCCGGTGCGCGCTGCATGTCCAATTATGGCCGCCCGACCCATTGTGAGGCCGGCCAACGGTCCCCATGTCCTACGCGTCGTTCAACATTGGAGAATGAAGATGCTGAACCCCGAAGACCGCCGCGCCATCCAAGGCCTGTTCGACCGGCTTGCCGATGTTGAGCGCCGGAACCCTGAGCGCGATCCCGAAGCGCAGGACCTGATCGACCGCGAGATCGTCCGGCAGCCGGGCGCGCCCTACTACATGGCGCAGACCGTTCTGGTGCAGCAGCACGCCCTCGAGGTCGCCGAGCGGCGGATCGAGGAACTCGAGCGCGAGGCCGAGGAACGCAGCCGCGGTGGGATGTTCGGCGGCCTGTTCGACGATGGGCGCGGCCGGCAGAACCGCTACGACGACAACCGCCAGGTGCAGCGTAGCCGCAGCCCATGGGACCGCCAGGATGACGCGGCCGATACTCGCTATCAGCGCAACCAGATGGGGCAGGGCGGCGGCTTCCTGGCCGGCGCCGCACAGACGGCGCTCGGCGTCGCGGGCGGCGTGCTGCTCGGCAGTGCAATCGGCTCGCTGTTCGGCGCCGGCGGCGCTCACGCGGCCGAGAGTTCGAACACCGACCAGTCAACCGCCGATGCCGGTAACGACAATGTCAACGACCAGGATCAGGGGGGCGGGCAGGACGGTGGCGATCAGTCGGGCGGCGATTGGGGCGATTTCGGCGGCGGCGACGGCGGCGGCTTCGACATGGGTGGGGATTTCTGACGCAGCCGCATGGGGTTGCCGCATCGGGGAATCGCTGGGCATGATCGCGGCCGATGACAGAACCGCATGTTGAAATCGACCTATCGAAGGTAGACAAGGCCGAGGGAGCGGATCGCCTCTCGGCCATCCTCATGGCGATCGCCTCCGCGGAGGACCGGGAACGGATCTCCATCGGCGATCTCCTCGAAGCGCTGAAACGTCGAGCGCTCGGCGCGCTGATGTTCATCTTCGCCATCATCACCGCCCTGCCGATGCCGCCCGGCGTCTCGGCAATCGTCGGCGCCCCGTTGGTGTTCCTCACCGCGCAGCTGATGCTGGGAATGAACGCCTGGCTGCCCAAGATCATCACGGACCGGTCGCTCAGCCGCGTCGATTTCCACCGCGTCATGAAAGCGGCGTCGCCGTGGCTGGCGCGAGCCGAAGGCATCATGAAGCCCCGTTTCGAATTCCTGGCGAAGCGTCCGGCGG
>JAEUMC010000155.1 GCA_016793415.1 Devosia sp.
TTGCCCGAGGCGGTCTGCATCTGCACCGCCGCGGTATCGACATCGCCGGCCACCCCGATCGCCTTGTCGACCAGTGCACTGCCCAGTGCGTTGACCGAGACGAAATCCTCGCCGACGAGGAAACGCGCCATGTCGAAATCATGGATCATCATGTCGCGGTAGAGCCCGCCCGAGCGCTCGATATAGCTGACCGGCGGCGGCGCCGGGTCGCGCGAAATGATGGTGACGATCTCGACCTCGCCGATCTCGCCGCCCTTGATGCGCTGCTGCACGGCGGAAAAGTTCGGATCGAACCGGCGGTTGAAGCCGATCATCAGCGGCACGCCGGCCTTTTCGACCACCGGCAGGCAGGCTTCGATGCGCTCGACCGACAAGGAAACCGGCTTTTCGCACAGGATCGCCTTGCCCGCCCGCGCCGCCTGCTCGATCAGGTCGGCATGGGTATCGGTGGGCGTGGCGATCAGGATGGCGTCGACATCGGAGGCGAGGATCGCGTCGATCGAGGCAACCTTGGCGCCGACCGAGGCAGCCAGCGACGCCGCGGCGTCGGGAATCGCGTCCGCCACATAGGCGACGCTGGCCCGGCTGGAATTGGCGATGGTTCCCGCATGCACCTTGCCGATGCGCCCCGCTCCCAGAATGCCAAACCTGACCACGGGATTGTCTCCTTGCTGCACGCTCTCGAGCGCCTGTTCGTGATGGACCGAAACATAGAACGTTCATTCCGAAAATAGTCACTTCGGAATTGACGTTTCATTCGCGCGAGGGATACAACGGCCGCTGAAAGCTGTCCAGTCAGACCACGCGGGGGAGATCATGCCGGAGCCCAAGCTCGATGTCATCACCATCGGGCGCTCGTCGGTCGACCTCTACGGCCAGCAGATCGGCAGCCGGCTCGAGGATATCGGCTCGTTCGCCAAATCGGTCGGCGGCTGCCCCGCCAACATCGCCGTCGGCACGGCCCGGCTGGGGCTGCAATCGGCGCTGGTCACCCGCGTCGGCGCCGAGCAGATGGGCGGCTTCATCAAGGAACAGCTGAGCCGCGAAGGCGTCGACATCTCGGGCATCGCCACCGACGACAAGCGCCTGACGGCGCTGGTACTGCTCGCCGTCGAGGCCGAAGGCGTCTCGCCGATGATCTTCGTTCGCACCGACTGCGCCGACATGGCGCTCGACGAGGCCGATATCGACGAAGACTTCATCGCTTCGGCCAGCGCCATCGTCGTTACCGGCACGCATTTCTCCACCCCCAATGCCGAGGCCGCGCAGCTCAAGGCGATCCGCATCGCCAAGGCGGCCGGCCGCAAGGTGGTGTTCGACATCGACTATCGGCCCAACCTCTGGGGCCTTGCCGGGCACGCCGCCGGTTTCGAGCGCTATGTGAAATCCGACTATGTTTCGGCCAAGATGCGGCCGGTGCTCAAGGACTGCGACCTGATCGTCGGTACCGAGGAAGAGGTGCTGGTAGCAGCGGGCGAAAGCGACCTGCTCGAGGCGCTGAAGGCGATCCGCGCCGTCACCGACGCCACCGTGGTGCTGAAGCGCGGCGCCAAGGGTTGCATCGTCTATGACGGCGAAATCGGCGACGACCTCGAACAGGGCATCGTCGGCCAGGGTTTTCCGATCGAGATCTACAATGTGCTGGGTGCCGGCGACGCCTTCATGTCGGGGTTCCTGCGTGGCTGGCTGAAGGGCGAGAGCCACGCCACCTCCGCCACCTGGGCCAATGCCTGCGGCGCCTTCGCCGTCAGCCGCCTGCTTTGCGCCCCGGAATATCCGAGCTGGACCGAGCTCGACTACTTCCTCACCCATGGCAGCAAGTACAGGGCGCTGCGCAAGGACGACGACCTCAACCACCTGCACTGGGCAACCACCCGCCGGCAACAGTGGCCGCGGCTCACCGCCTTCGCCATCGATCATCGCAAGCAGATCGAGGATATTGCCGGCGACAAGGCTGACCGCATCCCCGCCTTCAAGGCGCTGGCGGTACAGGCTGCGGCGCGGGTGGCCGATGGCCGCCCGGGCTTCGGCATGCTGCTCGACGACAAATGGGGCCGCGACGCCCTGTTCGAAGCGCCCAAGAACTTCTGGATCGCCCGGCCGGTGGAACTGCCCGGCTCGATCCCGCTGGAGTTCGAGTTTTCCCAGGATATCGGCAGCCGGCTGGTTGAATGGCCGGTCGACCATGCGCTCAAGGTGCTGTGCTTCTGGCATCCAGAGGATCCGCAGGGGATCAATGGCCGCCAGCTCGACAAGCTGCGCACTGCGCACGATGCCTGCCGCAAGGTCGGCCGCGATATCCTGATCGAGATCATCCCTTCGAAAGTCGGGCCGGTGGACGATACCACGACGGCCCGGGCCCTCGCCCAGCTCTATGCGGCAGGCTTGAAGCCGGACTGGTGGAAACTGGAATCGCAGCCGAGCGCCGCGGCCTGGGAAGCGGTGGATCGGGTGATCGAAGGCAACGACCCGCTCTGCCGCGGTGTCGTGCTGCTCGGCCTCGACGCACCGCAGGACGAACTGGCGCGCGGCTTTGCCATCGCCAGGTCGGCCCGCACCGTGCGCGGCTTCGCCGTCGGCCGCACCATATTTGGCGAAGCCGCCAAGGCGTGGTTTGCTGGCACGATGAATGACGAGCAGGCGGTGGCCGACATGGCCTCGCGGTTTCAGGCTTTGGTGGGGATCTGGGGGGAGTGATGGCGCACTTGGCCACCCCCCTCCCACCCTCCCCCACAAGGGGGGAGGTGCCGCATCGAGCGTGTGGCAAAGTCTGCGCCCCAAACTCCCTCTTCACCTCCCCCTTGATGGGGGAGGCCGGGAGGGGGTGGGGCAGTCTGCCTGAGGAGGAAAGCAAATGACCAACAAAACCATCCGCCTCACCATGGCGCAGGCGCTGGCGCGGTTCATGACCCGGCAGATGACCATCATCGACGGCAACAAGGTGCCGATCTTCGGCGGCGTGTTCGCCATTTTTGGGCATGGCAACGTCGCCGGTTTCGGCGAGGCGCTGTACCAGGTGCGCGAGGAACTGCCCACCTACCGCGCCCATAACGAGCAGGGCATGGCGCATGCGGCGATCGCTTTCGCCAAGGCGAGCTTCCGCCGCCGCTTCATGGCCGCCACCTCCTCGATCGGGCCGGGCGCCACCAACATGGTGACGGCGGCGGCGCTGGCGCATGTGAACCGCCTGCCGGTGCTGCTGCTGCCGGGCGACGTGTTCGCCAACCGCGCTCCCGATCCGGTACTGCAGCAGGTGGAGAGCTTCGGCGATGGCACGGTCAGCGCCAATGACGTGTTCCGCCCGGCCAGCCGCTATTTCGACCGCATCACCCGGCCCGAGCAGATCATCCCGGCACTGAACCGCGCCATGCAGGTGCTGACCGATCCGGCCGAATGCGGCCCGGTGACTCTCAGCCTCTGCCAGGACGTGCAGGCCGAGGCCTATGACTACCCCGAAGCCTTCTTCGCCGAACGGGTGTGGGTGCCGCGCCGGCCGATGCCGGATGCTGACGAGCTGGAGGCGGCGGTCGCCGCGATCAGGTCAGCGGAAAAGCCGGTCATCATCGCCGGGGGCGGCGTGCTCTACTCCGAAGCAGCCGAAGGGCTGCGCGCCTTTGCCGAGCGTCACGGCGTGCCGGTGATGGAGACCAATGCCGGTAAATCCAGCCTGCCGCACGACCATCCGCTCAACATGGGCTCGGTCGGCGTCACTGGCTCCTCGGCCTCGAACCTCCTCGCCGAGCAGGCCGACCTGGTGCTGGCGGTGGGCTCGCGCCTGCAGGATTTCACCACCGGCTCGTGGGCGCTGTTCAAGGCCGACAATGTCAGGATCATCGGGCTGAACACACAGGTGTTCGACGCCTATAAGCATCGCGCCATGCCGCTTATCGCTGACGCCAAGGTCGGGCTCGATCTGCTCGATGGCAAACTCGGGCCGTGGCACGCGAGCGACGCCTGGCAGGCGACTGCCAGGGAGGCCAAGGCCAGATGGCTGGTTTCTGCCAAGGCGGTGACCGATCCGACCAATGCGCTCCCCTCCGACGCCCAGGTGATTGGCGCCGTGCACCGCGCCCGCGGCTCGGGCGCGACCCTGGTCTGCGCTTCGGGCGGGCTGCCGGGCGAGCTGCACAAACTCTGGCCGGCCGGCGCGCCGGGCAGCTACCATATGGAATACGGCTACTCGACCATGGGCTACGAGATTGCCGGCGGGCTCGGGGTGAAGCTGGCCAAACCGCATGACGATGTCATCGTCATGCTCGGCGACGGCAGCTACATGATGATGAACTCCGAGATCGCCACCTCGGTGATGCTGGGCAAGAAGTTGACCATCGTGGTGCTCGACAACCGCGGCTTCGGCTGCATCAACCGGCTGCAGATGGCCACCGGCGGGGCCAACTTCAACAACCTGTTGAAGGACACCTTCCACGAAACGCTGCCCGAGATCGACTTCGCCGCGCATGCCGCGTCGATGGGCGCCTGGGTGCGCAAGGCCGCTTCGATCACCGAACTCGAAAGCGCGCTGGCCGAAGCCGACAAGGTCGAGCGCACCACCGTGCTGGTGATCGACACCGACCCGCTGATCTCCACCGAGGCCGGCGGCCACTGGTGGGACGTGGCGGTGCCCGAGGTGTCGGTGCGGCCGCAGGTGAACGCCGCGCGCAAGGAATATGAGGCAGCGCTGAAGGGGCAGCGGCTCTGATCACCCTCCCCCTCGCGGGGAGGGTACTGGAGCTTGGCAAGGCGTAGCCGAGCCATAGCGCAAGTGGGGCGGGGGGCGACGCCCGCTCGGAGCACTTGGCGCCCCCCACCCAAGCTACGCTAAGGCTTCGCCTAGCTACGCTACCCTCCCCGCAAGGGGGAGGGTGACGACTGAGACAGAGGATTGGAATGCTGAAAGCCAAACTGGGCATGTCCCCCATCGCGTGGTGGAACGACGATCTGCCGGAGCTGAGCGATGACGTGTCGCTAGAGGAGTGCCTCAGCCAGTCGCGCTCGGCCGGCTTTACCGGCATGGAGAAGGGCCGGCGCTTCCCCGACGATCCCGAGATCATGCTGCCCATCCTCAAGGCGGCGGACGTGACGCTGTGCGGTGGCTGGTTCTCCGGCACCCTGGTCAACGAGGACATGGCAGCCAACCAGCGACGCATCGCGCCGATGATCGAGCTGTTCAAGGCCGTGGACGCGCCCTGCATCGTCTATGGCGAGGTCGGCCGCTCGATCCAGGGCGACCGGACCAAGCCGCTCGCCACCAAGCCGAAGCTCTCGGACGACGAGATGAAGGCCTATGCCGGCAAGCTCACCCAGTTCGGCGAGTGGTGCGCCGCAGAGGGCATGCCGCTCAGCTACCACCACCACATGGCCGCGGTGGTCGAGACCGAGCCCGAGCTCGACGCCTTCATGCGCTATTCCGGCCCCGGCATTCCGCTGCTGCTCGATGCCGGACACCTGGCCTTTGCCGGCGGCGACGTGCTGCGCGCCATCGACAACCACCACGCCCGCATCAGCCACGTGCATGTGAAAGACATCCGCCGCGCCGTGGTCGATGGGCTCGATCGCACCCGGCAGAGCTTCCTCGATGCGGTGGCGCTCGGCGCCTTCACCGTGCCGGGCGACGGTTCGCTGGATTTTGCCGCCATCGTGCAGAAGCTGGCCGACTATGGCTATGAGGGCTGGTTCGTCGTCGAGGCCGAGCAGGACCCCAAGGCCAACCCGCCACTCCGCATGGCGCAGGTGGGCCACAAGGAACTGATGCGGGTGATGACGCTGGCCGGCTACACCGTTGAAACCCAGGGCTTTCCCAATCGGTGAGATGAGAAACATCTCGCAACTCTTCCCCAAAGCGCTCTAGGTTCGGGGCTTTCGGAGGATCGGCGTGACGGACGACAACAAGCAAGACAAGCAGCCCGGCCTGCTGACGCTGCCCTGGTTCAAGCCGCTGTATCGGCGGGTGATCCTGATCGCCATCATTGTCGGCTGGGCCGCCTGGGAGTGGTTCTACACCCACGACGGATTCTGGCAGCTGATCACCCTGGGGGCGCTCGGCTATGGGATCTGGATGTTCTTCATCAATTTCGAGAACGAGCTGAAGAAGCACGACGATGCCAAACCTAAGAGCTAGGCCCGCTGCCGAGCAGGGCCACGTCCATCACATCACGCCGCAATCCGCCGGTTGGACCTATGTCGGCTTCGACCTGCACAAGCTGCCCAATGTCGGCGACATGGCGCGCGGCGGCGGCGACGACCGCGAGGTCTGCATCGTGCTGATCTCAGGCCGCGCCAAGGTGAGCATCGATGGCCAGGATTTCCTGGTCGGCGGCCGCATGAGCCCGTTCGAAGGGCCTGGCTATTCGGTCTATGCCCCGGCCGGCGCCAATTGGCGCATCGAGGCGCTGACGCCGCTCGAGGTCGCCGTCTGCTCGGCGCCGGGTGTGCGCGGCGCCCGGCCACCGCGGGTGATCGGCCCAGACGATGTCGAAAAGCTGACCCGCGGCAAGGGCACCAACACCCGCTACCCCACCAACATCCTGCCCGAAACCGCCCCGGCGGACTCGCTGCTGGTGGTCGAGGTGATCACCCCCGGCGGCCACACCTCGAGCTACCCGCCGCACCGCCACGACGAAGACGACCTGCCCCGCCAGAGCTTCCTCGAGGAGACCTATTACCACCGCTTCAGTAAGCCGCAGGGGTTCGGGTTCCAGCGCGTCTACACCGACGACCGCTCGCTCGACGAAACCATGCTGATCGAGGACGGCGACGTGGTGCTGGTGCCGCGCGGCTACCACCCGGTCGCAGCCGTGGCCGGGTACGACATCTACTATTTGAACGTGATGGCCGGGCCGAAGCGGACGTGGAAGTTCTACAATGCACCCGAGCATGAGTGGATGCTGGGGTAAGGCTGAGTTCCGAATGCTTGGCTACCCCTCACCCCGCGGTGAGGCCTTCGGCCTCTCCGCCGCCCTCTCCCCA
>JAEUMC010000242.1 GCA_016793415.1 Devosia sp.
GATCAGAACGATGGTCTTGGTCATTTTGGGTCACTCCTTGTTTCCGACGAACCCTTGTCCGCCGCGATGTGATGACCCTAAGCTCCCCCCACAAAGGCGACGATTGCCGCAACTGACATTGTCGGGGCCAGAAGTGACAAACACCACGGACGCGTTGAGGCACACCGAAATCGGCCTCCTGCTCTACCCCGGCTGCGCCATGGCATCGGTGCATGGGCTGACCGATGCCTTCGAGGTCGCCAATGACTATGCACGCCAGCATGGCGGCGCCGACCGCATCCGGACCAGCCATTGGCGGGTGGGCGCGAACGGCTTCGAGCGCAGCTTCGACAGCGCTCCCCGCGGCGATACCTCGTCCCATGGCAGTGCCGGGAACCCCGAATACATCGTCATTCCCGGCCGGCTGGCCGACCCGCTGACGGTCGACGAGGTATCGGATTTCGTCGGCTGGCTGCGCCAGCGGCATGGCACCGGCGCCACCATCGCCTCGATCTGCGGCGGCGCCTTCATGCTCGGGCATGCCGGGCTGCTGTCGGGCCGACGCGCGACGACGCATTGGCTCTATGCCGAGGCCTTCGCAACCGCGTTCCCCGATGTCGACGTCACGGCCGGCGATATCATCGTCGAAGATGGCGACATCATCACCGCCGGCGGCATGCTGGCCTGGACCGACCTCGGCATCCGTCTCGTCCACCGCGTACTCGGCCCCACGGTGATGGCCGACACGGCAAAATTCCTGCTGGTCGATCCGGCCGGGCGCGAGCAGCGTCACTACTCGACCTTCGCGCCTCGCCTGACGCATGGCGACGACGCGGTGCTGAAGGTGCAGCACTGGCTGCAGGCGCATCGCAGCGACGAGATCAATGTCCCCGACCTCGCCGAGCGGGCCGGGCTAGAGACCCGCACCTTCCTTCGCCGCTTCCAGAAGGCCACCGGCCTGAGGCCGACCGAATACGTGCAGGCGTTGCGGATCGCGCTCGCCCGCGAACGACTGGAGTTCAGCCGTGACACGGTCGAGCGCATCGCCTGGAATGTCGGCTACAAGGATCCATCCGCCTTCCGGCGGGTGTTCCAGAAGGTCACCGGGCTCTCTGCCAGCGCCTATCGCGACCGCTTCGGAGCGGCGATGCGGGCGTAGAACTTACCCGGCCGCGCCTCTTCGCTGATCAGTGGGGGCCAGTCGGCAGATCCTGCGTGGTGCCGCAGGGGCCGCCATCCAGGTTGACCGCGATATCCTGCTTTTCGCCGTCGAAGCTCAGGGCCTCGTAGTAATGGCTCATCTCGACGGTGCTGGCCGGCACGTAGTGAAAGATCAGCGAGCGGCGGAACCGGTCCGTGCTGGTGTTCGGCGTCGAGCCATGGATGACGCTGCCATTGAAGAACAGCACATCGCCCGCCTTCAGTTCCATCATCTTCGGCTCGAGGCCCGGCGGCGGCTCAACATGCTCGGAGGTGAAGAACAGGGTCGGGTCGGCCTTTTCAGGGCAGGCAATATCGAGGCCGGCGGTCTGGGGCACGCACATCATGCCGCCATTGCCGGCATCGGCATCGTCCACCGCGACCCAGGCGGCCATGCAGGTACCCGGCTTCACCCGCAGGTAGAAATTGTCCTGGTGCAGGTCCTGTCCCCGCGCGCCGGGCGGCTTGAAGTAGAACATCGACTGGCAGGCGAAGGGATCTTCGCCGAACAGTTCGGCGAGGACCGGCTTCAGGCGCGGATCGCGCATGTAGCGCAAGGCGAGCGGGCCGACTGCCTTATCCAGGTGTTTGTGCGGATGCATCATCCTGGGATAGCGAGCGAGCGGATCGCTTGAGGCGGCCGGCGCCCCCTCGCGCGCCTTGGGCACATCGGACAGCCCCGGCACCGGACCATGCTGCGCCTCAGCCATGAAGGTCTCGCGGATCTCGTCGATCTCGTCGCGGCTGAACAGGCCGCGCAGCGCGAGGTATCCGTCACGCTCGAACTGCAGCCTCTGCTCGGTGGTCAGTGCCATGGAACTCCTCCTGCTACCGCCAAGCTAAGCCGCAACGGCGCCGGGCAACATGGAACATCGCGTCAGGTGCATGTAATATTCTGCTATGACTCAACCCAGGATCTTCACACACACCCCTGTCCTCAGGCTGCTGACGGGGCACTATCATGAAAAATCCGGCTACCGGGTGTATCGCCCCGATGGCGTGGGCGACTGGCTGCTGATCCTGACGATCGCCGGTGCCGGGCGGTTCGGGCACGCCAACGGAGACCTCATTTCCGAACCCGGCGACTGGGTACTGATCCGGCCCGGGACGCTGCACGACTATGCGGTTGCGCCATCGGCGACAGGCTGGGAACTGCTCTGGGTGCATTTCCATCCGCGCGCGTATTGGCTGGAGTGGCTGGATTGGCCG
>JAEUMC010000270.1 GCA_016793415.1 Devosia sp.
GACGCCGCCGGCCGTGAGTCCGGAGATGATCCGCCGCTGGAAGATCAGCACGAGGACGACCAGAGGCACGGTGACGATGATCGATGCGGCCATGATGTTGCCCCATGGAATTTCGTACTGGCTGTTGCCCGAGAGCAGCGCGATCGCGACCGGCACCGTGCGCTGGCTGTCAGACGACGTGAAGGTCAACGCGAACAGGAACTCGTTCCAGGCGGCGATGAAGGCGAGCAGCCCCGTCGTCACCAGCGCCGGCCACATCAGCGGCATGAACACCCGGGTGATGATCACCCAGGGCGTCGCCCCGTCGACGATCGCCGCCTCCTCGATCTCGATCGGCAGGTCGCGCATGAAGGTGGTCAGCACCCACACGGTGAACGGCAGCGTGAAGATCGTGTACGAGAAGATCAGCGCCCAGGGCGTATTGTAGATGCCCAGGAACCGGATCACCTCGAACAGGCCGGCGAGCACCGCGATCTGCGGGAACATCGACACCGCGAGGATGGTCATCAGGATCAGCCCCCTGCCCCGGAACCGCACGCGGCTCAGGGCGAAAGACGCGGTGATCGCGAGGAACAGCGCCAGGAGCACCGTGACCGAGGCGACGAAGATCGAGTTCAGCACGTTGCGCGGGAAATCGCCGACGTTCAGCACCGCCGAATAGTTGTCGAGCGAGAACGAGGTCGGCCAGTAGCTGACCCGGAACAGGTCGGTGCCGGATTTGAAGCTGGTCAGGATGGCGTAGTAGAACGGGAACACCGCCACCACCACGATGAACAGCACCAGCGCGTAGAAGGCGACGCGCTTGGTGATACCCCACAGGTCCATCGTCATCAGCGGTCTCCCCCGTCGAACCGGACCTTGCCCAGCCAGATATAGAGCCCGGTCATCACTGCAATCATCAGGAACAGCAGCGTCGATTGCGCCGAGCCGTAGGCGAACTTGTCGAAGTCGAACAGGTTCTCGCGCGAGATCACCGACATGGTCTTGGTGGCCTTGCTGTTCGGCGTCAGCACATAGATCAGGTCGAAGATGCGCATGGCGTCGAGCAGGCGGAAGATCACCGCCACCATCACCGCCGGCCGCACCAGCGGCAGCGTCACCTTGAAGAACACCTTGACCGGGTGCACGCCGTCGATCTTGGCCGCCTCATAGACATCCTTGGGCACCATCTGCAGGCCCGCGAGAATGAGCAGCGCCATGAACGGCGTGGTCTTCCAGATGTCGACGATCAGCACTGCGGTCATCGCGGTCTCGGCGGTGGCCGTCCAGGCGACCTTCTGGCTGATGATGCCGAGGCTGAGGAACAGGTCGTTGATGATGCCGAACTGGTCGTTCAGCATCCACGACCACATCTTGGCCGAGACGATCGTGGGGATGGCCCACGGGATCAGGATGGCGGCGCGGACGATGCCGCGGCCCTTGAATTCGGCGTTGAGCACCAGCGCCACGATCATGCCGATGACGGTTTCGAGCGTCACCGAAATCACCGCGAAGCGCAGCGTATTGCCCACGGCGTTCCACCAGGCTGGATCGACCAGCAGGCCCGAGAACACGGTGCGCCCGCTCTTCAGCGTGGTCCAGCTCAGGTAGTTCTTGAAGCCGACGAAATCGCCGCCATAGAGGTTGTTCAGCGACGTGTTGGTCAGCGAGAAATAGATGGTCCTGAGCAGCGGCCAGCCGGCGACGATGGCCAGTGCCACCAGCATCGGCACCAGGAACCACATGGCCGCGGCAACGCGCGACTTCATCAGGTCGGACTGGATCTGTGGATGCGTGCGAACGACGGTACCGGCTGTAGCTTCAGCGGTCATCGGCTCCCCCCTGCTGCAGAGATAGAAGGCACGGGCAGCGTGCGCCGCCCGTGCCGGAGAGTCCAGCTACGCCTTACCAGGCGTCGCCCTTGAGTTCGGTCAGCTTGGCTTCGAGCAGCTCGAGGTTCTCGGCGCCCGTGCCGTTGCCCGACAGCGTGTCATGCACGGCCGACCAGAACAGCGAGGAAACCTCGTTGTACTTGAGCCCGGTCGGGCCCGACGGACGCGGCACGGCGTTGAGGAACACGTCCTTCCACAGCGGGATGATCGGCGCCTTGGCGGCGACATCCGCATCGTCATAGGTGGCGACGAGGGTCGGCAGGTTGGTCTGCTCGATGGCGCGACGCTTCTGCTCGTCGGGCGAAGACAGGAACTTCACCAGACGGATCGCCGCTTCCTGGTCGGGCGAGTACTTCGAGACGGCCAGGTTCCAGCCGCCCAGCGTTGCCGCCGGAGCATCACCCTCGGCGCCGATCGGCAGGGTGGTGACGTCGAACTTGCCCTTCACCGCCGAGTCATCGCCATTGCCGAGGCCATAGGCATACGGCCAGTTGCGCATGAACACGGCATTGCCGAGCTGCCACACGCCGCGGCTTTCCTCTTCGCCATAGGCGAGGACGCCATCGGGCGAGATCGTGCCGACCCAGCCCTTGGCCCGGTCGATGGCCGCGGCGGCCTTCTCGTTGTTGATCGAGATGGTGCCATCGGGCTCGACGATCTGACCGCCGCCCGAGGACTTGACCCACTCCAGGGCGTCGCAGGTCAGGCCTTCATAGGCATTGCCCTGCCACACGAAGCCCCACATGTCCTTGTTGCCGGCGGCGCGCTCGCCGTCCTGGATTTCCTTGGCGGTCGCCGCCAGTTCGTCCCAGGTCTTGGGCACCGACTTGCCGTACTTTTCGAGCAGGTCCTTGCGATAGTAGAGCGCCGGAGCGTCGGTGAACGAGGGGAGCGCCACGAGCTTGCCGTTGGCGGTCTGCGACTCGACGATCGCCGGGAAGTACCCGCCGATGATGTCCTTGGTCGCCTCGGTGAGATCGGTGAGGTGATCGGCGAGCTGCGGAGCCCAGATCACGTCGGTGGTGTAGACGTCGATGTCGGTATTGCCTGCGGCGAGCCACAGCTTGTACTGGCCAAACTGGTCGGACGTCGACGACGGCATCGGCACGATCGTCACCTTGTCTTCCGGATTGGCCGCCTGATAGCGCTCAATCTGGCCCTGCAGGAACTGCAGGCCGGTGCCGGTGTCGCCGAGCACGATCTGCAGGTCGGCAGCCTGGACCGTCGCAACGGCCGACACGCCAGCCAGCAGGCCGAGCATCAAGGACTTCATTCTCATTATTCTTCCTCCCAAAGGACAGACATGACCGGGAGGCAGCCAAACGCGATCGACGCCTTCCGGCGCAGATCCGCAGTCAGTTCCTCCCACCAAAACGCCAGGACCGGAGGCTACTCGCTCCGCAAAAGTCTTCCAAAGCGCTTTGAGCGGAAAGTAGCCAGAGCAGCCAAATGCTGTCAAGCGGGATTCACCGGCCATTCCTTAACGTCACAATTTGTGCGTCGGATCGTCGTTTAATATCAATATATTACGAGAGGTGACCTGTTAACGCCGGCAAACCACCGCAATTCGACCTGAGGTACGAACCTCAGAAATGTTAGTGCGGCAACGCCTCGCCGCGGCCACTTGCGTTTGGTTTTCAAATCGCTTTGAATGCAGCACTTGGTGAGGAGGGCGTCCGGCTGTAGGCTCCGCTTCGGGGCTTGGTTCGCGAGTGGAACACCACCGCGCGCCATTGACGGGCGCAGACGAATTTGGTGATGAAACTCAAAGACTTGGCCGCGGAGCTAGGGCTGTCGCAGACGACGGTCAGTCGTGCTTTGAATGGCTTTCCGGAGGTCAACGAGGCGACCCGCCAGCGCGTCAGCGAGGCGGCCCGCCGGCTCGGCTATCGCGCCAATGTCAGCGCCAGGCGCCTCGCCACCGGCCGCTCCGGCGCCATCGGTGTCACCCTGCCCTTGCAGCGCTCGCTGCATTTCGGTCCGCACACCTCGGAATTCCTTTCCGGCATTTCCGAGCGGATGGCGCAGCACGATATCGATATCGTGGTCACCCCGATCGACGCCGATGACGAAGTGCCGGTGTTCCGCCGGCTGGTCGCCAGCAAGCGCGTCGATGCGCTGGTGCTTTCGGCCCCGACGCCCAATGACGAGCGCATCGCGGCGCTCACCGAACTGGGCATGCCGTTCCTGATGCACGGGCGCGCCGACAACGTGAAGATCCCGCACGCCTGGCTCGATATCGACAACGAGGGTGCCTTCCGCCGCGCCACCAGCCACCTGCTCGACCTCGGCCACACCCGCATCGCCATGATCAACGGCCCCGAGGACCAGACCTTCGCCATCCACCGCCTCCGCGGCTTTCGCAGCGCCATCGAGGCGCGCGGGTTGACGCCCGATCCGCAACTGATCGGCGGCGGCCGCTTCACCGACGAGAACGGCTTCCGCCTGGCGCAGGCGTTTCTCGAGCGCCGCCCGCGCCCCACCGCCTTCCTCGCCGGCTCGATGATGACGGCGCTGGGGGTCTTTCGCGCCATCCGGCTGGCCGGGCTGGAACTGGGTAAGGACGTGTCGATGATCGCCCACGACGACGTCTTCCCCTATCTCAACGCCGACAACATGGTCCCCTCCATGTCGACGACCCGCTCCTCGATCCGCGCCGCCGGCGCGCGCATCGCCGAGCTGCTGCTGCAGATGCAGGACGGCAAGCCGCCGGAATCGATCCACGAACTGTGGCCGGTGGAACTGGTGCTGCGCGAGTCGACGGGACCGGCGCCCAGGTAGGACAACGCTCCGGCTACACGCGCCGCCGGTGCGAGCTGCCCCCCACCCCTGTCCCCTCCCCGGGATGGAGATCCTCACACCGATATCGCAATCTGCGTCTCCCTCCCCCTTGCGGGGAGGGATTAAGGATGGGGGTCCACAGCCACCGGCTCATCCCACCAAGCCCCTACCCCGACGGCATCAGCCCCATCAGCGCACTATCCACCTGCCACGCAATCACCGTGGCACTGTCCGTGCCGCCTAACCGGTGCACCTCTGCCAGCATCGAGGAGATCGAGCCCGATACGTCCGGGGTTGGAGCACCTACCGCCCGCAGCCC
>JAEUMC010000312.1 GCA_016793415.1 Devosia sp.
CCATGGTGCCAGAAACTGGATGCGGCACCCTCCCCCTCGCGGGAAGGGTTGGGGAGGGGGGAGCAGCACGCTCGGAGCCAGCCGCCTCGCTCCTCTGCCCAATGAAAAGTCTGGTGAGGGGGCCCATCGCCCTGCCACGGACCCAATCGAGGGCCCCCTCACCTGGCGCTGCCCACCGCCAGCCTCGGCCCCAGGAATGGGGTTTCGTCTGCCCTGTCGCGGTCGCAGCGTCCATCTCAGTGTCCCGCCATGTGTTGTCCGATGGTGTTGCGGTCGGTGTCCTCGATCCGCGCCACATAATTGATGGTGCCGCCACTCATCACCGCCACGCGGTCGGCGAGTTCGAGGATCTCGTCGAGGTCCTCGCTCACCAGCAGCACCGCCGCCCCGCGATTGCGCTGCTCCATGATCTGGCTGCGGATATCGGCCACCGAGGCGAAATCGAGCCCGAAACAGGGGTTGGCGACGATCAGCACGTCGACATCGCCACTGAGCTCGCGCGCCAGCACGGCTCGCTGCACATTGCCGCCCGAGAGCGTCTCGATCGGTGCATCCGGCCCCTGCGTCTTCACCCGGTACTTGGCGATCAACTCCTTCGCCTTCTCGCGCATCGGGCCCGGCGACATCCACCAGCCGAGTTTCGCCACCGGCGGCTTGTCGAAGGAGCGGAACGCCAGGTTCTCGGCGACGCTCATCCGCGGCACAGTGGCGTTCTTCAGCGGCTCCTCGGGCAGCCCGAACACTTTGTAGCGGTCGAACGAGCCGCGCCTGGGCCGGAAGAACTCGCCATTGATGTAGATGCCGCCATCCGACAGCGGCCGCTGGCCACTGAGCGCTTCGACCAGTGCCGATTGCCCATTGCCCGATACCCCGGCAATGCCGACGATCTCGCCGGCCTTCACCTTGAGGTTGACCGATTTGATCGCCGGCAAGCCGTCATTGTCCTCGGCGAACAGCCCCGCGAGCTCCAGCCGGTCCGGCCCTTCATTGTGTTTCTTCCGCGCCGCGCGTTCGCGGATCGCCGTGTCGCCGATCATCATGGCGCTCATGTCGGGGACGCTCACGGCCCTCGCGTCGCCCGCCCCGGTGAAGCGGCCGCGCCTCAGCACGGTGAAGTGGTCGCAGAACGCCTTCACCTCGCGGAACTTGTGCGAGATCATCAGCACGGTGATCTCCTTGCGGTCGGCCATACCGCCCAACAGCCCCAGCATTTCGTCGGCCTCGCCCGGCGTCAGCACCGAGGTCGGCTCGTCGAGGATCATGAAGCGCTGGTCCAGGTAGAGCAGCTTCAGGATTTCGAGCTTCTGCTTCTCGCCGGCCGACAACGACGACACCGGCGTGTTCATCGGCACCCGGAACGGCATCTCGGCCATGAAGGCGTCGAGGTGCTTCTTCTCTTTCGCCCAGTCGATCACCGCCGGCGCATCAGCGCGCGAGATCACCAGGTTTTCCGCGCCCGTCAGGCACGGCACCAGGGTGAACTGCTGGTAGACCATGCCGATGCCATTGGCCCGCGCGTCCCTGGGCGAGCGGATCGCGACCTCCTGGCCGTCGAGCCGCACCTGCCCCTTGTCGGCGCTGTAAAACCCCATGATGCACTTGACCAGCGTCGACTTGCCGGCGCCGTTCTCGCCGAGCAGCGCATGGAACGAGCCGGCCTCGACCTTGATCGACACATCGTCGAGCGCCAGCAGCGGCCCGAACACCTTGGTCATGCCGATGGCTTCGAGCGAGGGCGCGCGGCCGGCCATCACAGCACCGCCATCACGTCGGTCGAGGTGGCGACCGCGCCGAACACCCCGCCCTGCATCTTGATCATGTCGATGGCGGCGAGGTGGTTGTCGTATTTGGTGGCGGCGCAGCAATCCTCGAGCAGCACGCATTCAAAGCCGCGATCATTGGCCTCGCGCATCGTCGTATGGACGCAGACATCCGTGGTGATGCCGGTGAGGACGATGTTGCGGATGCCCTTGAGCCTGAGGATCAGCTCGAGATCGGTGGAGGCGAAGGAGCCCTTCCCCGGCTTGTCGATGACCGCCTCGCCCGGCTCGGGCGCGAGTTCCGGGATGATTTCCCAGCCGGGCTCGCCCCGCACCAGGATCCGCCCCTGCGGCCCCTGGTCGCCGATCCCGGCGCCGATGCGCTGCGAGCGCCAGCGCTTGTTAGCCGGCAGATCGCTCAGGTCGGGCTTGTGCCCCTCGCGGGTATGGATGATCGGATAGCCCTTGGCGCGGAAAGCGGCCATCAGCTTTTTCAGCGGTTCAATGGGAGCCCTGGTCAGGGAAATGTCGTAGCCCATCGAGTCGACATAGCCGCCCGGCCCGCAGAAATCGGTCTGCATGTCGATGACGACAAGCACCGTGTTGTCGGGCCGGAGGTCACCATCGTACGGCCAGGGATAGGGCGTCGAGGCGATGGTCCTGCCACCGGCGACTGCTGCCGCGTCGATCCGTTCGTCCATGCTCATCGGTCCCGCCTCACTTGGTGATCGACAGTTCGCCCGGCACATCGCGCGCCGCGGCCTTCGAGCCGGCGGAAATGATCATGATGATCAGCGTCAGGATGTAGGGGGCGGCGTTGAAGAAGTAGTAGCCCTGGGAAATGCCGATCGACTGCAGCGAGGGCCCCAGCGCCCCGGCAGCGCCGAACAGCAGGGCGGCCCAGATGCACTTGATCGGGTCCCAGCGCGCAAAGATCACCAGCGCCACCGCCATCAACCCCTGCCCCGAGCTCAGCCCCTGGTTCCAGCTGCCCGGGTAGTAGAGCGACAGGAACGCTCCGCCGATCCCGGCGAGGAAACCGCCCGCCGCAGTGGCGAGGAAGCGTACCAGGTCGACCGATACGCCCATCGCCTTGGCCGAGGCGGCGCTGTCGCCGGTCATCCGGACGATCAGCCCCCATCTGGTGTTCTTGAACGCCCAGAACATGAAGATGGCGAGCGCAATGCCGACAAAGAACAACGGGTTCACCTCAAGCGCCTGGGCCAGCGCCGGGTTACCGGTCCAATCCCCCAGCGGGATGGCGTCGAGCCGCGTCGCCGAGGGCTGGATGAACGGCTTGCCGAAGAAGAAGGCGAGGCCGGTGCCGAAGCTCATCATGGCGATGCCGACGGCGATGTCGTTGACCCGCGGCAGCTTGCAGATATAGCCATGCAGCGCCCCAAGGCAGAGCCCCGAGCCGCCGGCGGCGAGCACACCCAGCCAGGCATTGCCTGTAAGGTAGCTCACCGCATAGGCGACCATGGCGCCGAGCACCAGATTGCCCTCGAGCCCGAGGTTGATGCGCCCCGATTTCTCGGTGAGCGTTTCGCCCAAGGCGACAAACATGAAGGGCGTCGACACTCTTATGGCGCCGCCCAGCATGGCGATCAGCACGGTGACCAGAGCATTGTCCATCAGGTGCGCTCCCCCGTTGCCTTGGGCTGGAACAGCTTGAAGCGGCCGTAGAAAGTCTCCGACACCAGCAGCACCACGAACATCATCCCCTGCAGCACCAGGATCGTCGCATCGGGCATCCCCATCCGTCGCTGGATCACCCCACCGGCCGCCGCCAGTGCGCCGAACAGGATCGCCACCGGGATCACCGCGAGGGGGTTTTGCCGGGCGAGGAAGGCGACCAGAATTCCCGTAAAGCCATAGCCGGCGACCAGCGAGGCATTGGCCTGGCCGTGGATCGCCGCCACTTCGAAGAACCCCGCGAGCCCGGCGCAGGCGCCGGCAATGGCGCAGCATACCACCATCAGCCAGCCCACCGGCAGGCCCTGGGCCCGCGCCGCCCTGAGGTTGCCGCCGGTCATCCGCGCGGCAAAACCGAAGGTGGTGCGGCTCATCAGCACCCAGAGGAGGATGGCCAGCACGACGCCCGCCGCAAAACCCCAATGCACCTCGGTGCCGGGGATCGCGCCGATGCGGTAGGCATCGCCGATCGGCATGGTCGAGGGCTTGTTGGCCGAGGCCGGGTCGCGCAGCGCCCCCTCGACGAAGAAGTTCATGATGGCGATGGCGATATAGCTCATCAGCAGCGAGGCGATGGTCTCGTTGACCCCCCGCGCATATTTGAGCCAGCCGGTGAACCCCACCCACAACCCGCCGGTCACCACCGCCGTCAGCGCCATCACCAGCAGCGTCAGCGGCACCGGCGCAGCGCTCGAGACCAGCGGAATGGCAATGGCGGCGGCGCTGAAGCCGCCCAGCACCAGCGCCCCTTCCCCGCCGATCATGGTGAGCCCGATGCGCGCCGGAATGGCGAAGGCGAGGCCGGTGAGGATCAGCGGCGCCGCCCGCTGCAGCGAGTTCTGGATCGAGAACGACGAACCGAAACCGCCGGTCCAGATCAGCTGGTAGAACTGCACCGGATCCTTGCCGATGGCGACGAGGAACAGCGCAAACAGCAGCGCCGAAACCACCAGCGCGCCGAGTGGGATGGCGAGTGCTTCGGCCAAGCGAAGCAAGCCGAAGTTCGGCCCAGCTTTGGCCGGGATCGCAGTAGTGTCGGCGGTTTCAGCGGTCATGCTCTACCTCGCATCCGGTGGCTGTGGACCCCCACCCCTGTCCCCT
>JAEUMC010000314.1 GCA_016793415.1 Devosia sp.
AGGGGACAGGGGTGGGGGGCAGCACACGCCGGCCCCCGCAGCCAACCACCGCCTCACCTCAGGTAATCGACCCCTGCACCCCCTCGAGCAGCCAGTTCATGCCGTCGAGATACGGGTCGTAATTGTCGTAGTCCTTGTCGACGACGACATTGCCGGCATTGTCCTTGAGCGTGCCCTTGTAGATCGGGGCGCCGGCGACCAGCGCGGCGATGGCGGCGTCGGCCGCGGCGATCGCCTCGGGCGTCGCGCCGGCGCCATAGGGCGTGTTGCGCAGCATGTCGTTATTGTAGCCGCCGACCAGGAAGTTCGGCGGGGTTTTGCCGGCGGCGATATCCTCGGCGTAGGATTTGTAGATCGTCTCCCACTTGTATTCGGCGCCGGTGATGAAGCCCTTGGGCGCCAGCGGCGCCTGCGATGCGTTGTGGCCGGCGGTCTTCACCCCGCGGCCCTCTGCGGTCTCGATCACCACCTTCGGGCTATCCACGTGGCAGGTGATGACTTCGCAGCCGGCATCGACCAGCGCATTGGTCGCCTCCGCCTCGCGTACCGGCAGGCTCCACTCGCCGGTGAAGATCACCTGCACCGTGGCATTGGGGTTGACCGAGCGCGCCCCGAGCAGCGCCGAGTTGATGTTGGAAAGCACCGACGGAATGGGCTTGGCCGCCACAAACCCGATCTTGCCACCCGACGAGAGCCCCGCCGCGACGCCGTTCACGTAATGCGCCTGGTTCAGGTACGGGAAATAGGAGCCGGCATTGGCCGGGTCCTTGTCCTTGTTCCACAAGGGCGCCGCATGCCGGAAGGTGACGTCGGGATATTTCTTCGCCAGCTCGACCACGAACGGGTTGTAGTAGCCGAACGAGGTGGCGAGGATCAGGTTGGCGCCATCGAGGTTGATCATCGACTCCATGGACTTGGCCACGGCGTCGGTCTCGGGCACATTCTCTTCTTCCACCACGGTAATGCCGGGCAGTGCCTTCAGCGATTCCACCGACACGGCATGCGCCTGGTTCCAGCCGAAATCGTCTTTCGGCCCGACATAGACGATGCCGAGCACCACGCTGGTCTGTGCTTTGGCGATCCCGAACGGCAGCGCCGACGCGGCAAGCCCGGCTGCACCGGCTTTGAGCAATGTACGGCGAGAGATGGCAGTGAGTGTCATGACGTCTTCCCCTGGATTGCACCTTTGGGCGTGGCCTGCTGGGCCGGGCGCCGGTATCCGAGGAGATCAATGCAATCCATGTGCCAAGCCGCTGCCAGGTCTCCAGATCACTATTCTCTCAACGATTTCAGTCTCTTGATGGAATGAACCGAATAATGCTGCTTGCCCCGCCCCATCGATGAATGCTTAATGAGTCCGCACGACTGATCCAACTGCCTATTTTATAGTCACATCTGCGTGCATTGCATACAATAGGTTGACCACCACTAACCAAGGACGTCTTGCTCATGGCCGACTGGATCCCGATTGCCCTGGGTCGCGACATCCCTGATGGCGTCACCCGAGCGGTGATCGTCGACAGCCGGGAGCTGGTGATCTGGCGCGGCAGTGACGGCGTGGCGCATGTCTGGGAGGATCGTTGCCCGCATCGCGGCATGCGGCTCAGCCTCGGCTTCGTGCGCGGCAACGCACTCAACTGCCTCTATCACGGCTGGGAATATGGCGCGGCCGCCAATTGTCTCCGCATCCCGGCGCACCCCGATCTGACCGTACCGCCCACCATCCGCGCCAATGCCTTTGCGGCGACGGAAGCCGGCGGCATGGTGTGGATGAGCGACGCCGGCGCCGACGCGCCGCCACATCTGCCTGAGCTGACTCCGGTGATCAGCCTCGCCATCGAAGCGGCGCCGGAGCGCGTGCTCCCGGTACTCGGCGGTTCGACCGCCCAGACGCTGGTCACCCTGCCCTTTGCCGGCGGCACCCTGCAGGTCGGCTGGCACCGCGTGCATGCGACAAAGACCATGCTGCACGCCGCTGGCACCAACATCGACATCGCGGCCGCCACGGCGCATCTGCGCGCGCTGCGCCAGAACCTCGAACAGGGAGCCGCCGCATGAGCCTCACCGACGACCAGGCCGCGCTCGACCAGTGGTACACGCTCGGCGCGCTCAGGGATTTCCCCGAGGGCGCCGAGGTCCGCTCGCGCTTGCTTGGTGAAGATCTCGTCGTCCGCCGCCTGACCGATGGCATCGAGGTGCGCGCCGCCGGTCGCACCCTGCCGGTCCGCACCGACTACCAGCATTTGTGGACCAGCTTCGGCACGCCGGAACGCGGCCTGTTCGAACTGCCCGAGAGCCGCGAACCCGACCGCCGCTGGATCTTCTGCGGCCCGGTGCGGGTCCGCGCCTCCGGCCTGCGGCTGATCGAGAATTTTCTCGATCTCGCCCACTTCCCCTATGTCCACACCGATATCCTCGGCTCCGAGGCCCATCCGGAAGTGGCAAAATACGAGGTCGAGCAGCGCCGCGACGTCGACGAGCTCTGGGCCACCAAATGCGAGTTCTATCAGCCCAGAGCCGCTGCCGCCTCCGACGAGGGGCAGATCAGCAAGTACATGTACCGGGTGGTGAGCCCGTTCAACGTCATGCTCTACAAGACCCCTCCAACCGCGCCCGACCGCTGGGACGTCATCGCGCTGTTCGTCCAGCCGCTCCATGAGGCGGTATCGGTGGCGCATGCCTTCATGCTGGTGATCGACGAGACCAGTTCCGATGCCGAGCTCAGCGCCTTTCAGCAGATGATCTTCGTGCAGGACAAGATCGTGCTCGAGAACCAGCGCCCCTCGCTGCTGCCGCTGCAGCCGGGCCGCGAAACCCCGACCCGCGCCGATCTGAGCTCGGTGCTGTATCGCCGCTGGCTGAAGGAAAAACAGCTCCGCTTCGGCACCGAACCCCGCACGGACCTGCCCAATGCCTAAGCTCTACGACTATGTGCTCTCGGGCAGCTGCTACAAGGTGCGCCTGCTGCTGAACATGCTCGGCATTGCCTATGAAACCCAGGCCATCGACTTCTTCCCCGGCCGCGAACACAAGCGCCCGGAATTCCTGGCGCTGAACCCGCTCGGCCAGCTGCCGGTATTCGAGGACGATGGCCTCGTGCTGCGCGACGCCCAGGCCATCCTCTGCCACCTCGCCAACAAGTATGACGCATCTGGCCGGTGGCTGCCGCGCGACGAGCGTTTCGGTCCGGTGATGATGTGGCTGAGTTTTGCCGGCGGCGAGCTGATGGCCATCTCCGGCGCCCGGATGATCGCCATGCTAAACTACCCCGGCGACCTGGCCGCGCTGCAGCAGAAGGCCCGCACCGCCTTGCGCCTGCTCGACGACCACCTCGCCGACCGCGCCCAGTCCGGGGGATTGTGGCTGGTGGGCGACACCCCCACGATCGCCGACATCACCATGTTCCCCTACGTGGCCCTGAGCCATGACGCCGGCATCGGCCACGAGGATATTCCGGCGATCAACCTGTGGCAGCGCCAGGTGCGGAAGCTGCCGGGATTCGTGGGGATGCCGGGGGTACCGGATTACTTTTGACCGTTGTGCGCTTGGCGCCCCTCACCCTGGCCCTCTCCCCAGAGGGGGCTGTTGCGTAGTAGGCGGCGTCGGTGATTTGGCGGCGAGCTTAGGGTAGTGAGCGGCCCCGGGGAGCTTTTGCTGCCCGGGATCGGTGGCTGC
>JAEUMC010000319.1 GCA_016793415.1 Devosia sp.
GAGTCTTCCATACCGAACACCTAGGAAATTCGAAATTGGCACTATCTCATGTGGACGGAATAATTCTCTACGCCTCGCATGGCGGGAAGCAAGTATTAGTAGCAGCAGCGGCAGATGTAACCTGCCTGATGGCAAATCAAAACCTGATTATCCGTGACACCCAGCCGGCCTCGGGCTAGCATCCACGCGGGTTTCGGGCGTGGCGGAGTGAGCGGATGGGTGCGGAGAGTGGGGTTCGGCGGCGGGTCAAGGGGCTGAGCGAGGGCGAGTTCCGGCAACGGTTCGGGACCGAGGCGCAGTGCCGGGCGGCGCTGTTCGAGTTCCGCTGGGGCAAAGGCTGGGCGTGCCCGGGCTGCGGCCATGCCGGCTATGCCGAGCTGAAGGGCCGGGCGGTCTACCAGTGCAACCGCTGCAAGCGCCAGGTCGGGCTGACCGCGGGCACCGTGTTCCACTGGACCAAACTGCCACTCACCGTCTGGTTCCTGGCGATCTACCACCTCACGCAAAGCAAGGGCGGGATGAGCTCGGTCGAGCTGGCGCGGCGGCTCGGCACGCGGCAGCCGACCGCCTGGCTGATCAAGCACAAGCTGATGGCGGCGATGGCGGCGCGCGAGGCGGAGAAGCCCAAGCTGGCGGGGCGGGTTGAGATGGACGACGCCTATCTCGGCGGGCAGCGCGCCGGCGGCAAGCGCGGCCGCGGTGCGGCCGGCAAGACGCCGTTCGTGGCGGCGGTCGAGACCATCGATCGCAAAGCGATCGATCCGTCTGCGAAGCAGCGGCCGTCCAGGGACGGCCGAGGGGCCGAGCGCAAGCCGCGCCGGCTGCGGCTGACGGTGGTCAAGGGCTTCCGCAAGAAGGAGATCGCGACGCTGGCCAAGCGCGACCTCGCCGCCGGCAGCAACGTGGTCAGCGACGGCCTGTCCTGCTGGACGGCGGTCAGCGAAGCCGGCTGCGACCACTTCCCCATGCTCACCGGCTCGGGGCCGAACGCGGCCAAGTGGGTTCCCTTTACCCCTGCGCCGTCTTCGCCGGCGCTCGCTGCGCGATCGGAGCCGCCTTTGGCGGCTGGGTCAACACCGCGCTCGGCAACATCAAGACGGCACTCGCCGGCACCTACCATCACGTCAGCGCCAAGCACGCCCAGCGCTACCTGACCAGCTTCGCCTGGCGCTTCAACCGTCGCTATCAGCTCGATACCCTGACCGAACGTCTGGCCTACGCCTGCGCGCGGACAGCACCCCATCCGTACCGGGTCATCATCGCCGGATGAGTTATACGGATAATCAGGCACCAATTAAGCAGTCTCTGTCGATTGGAGACTACTACTCGGTGTCTTCCACTACTGCTGACTGAGGCACACGCTTCCACCAAGAGATAGGCTTCCCTTGATTCTCGATGAGCTTCGAAGGGAGCCTCTTCGGTGATGATGTTTTATAACTTTTATTTTAGGAGAGTTAATGTGCAAAACATCACACTTATTGAAGAAACTATCTCTCCATGACCGTCAGGTTTAAGTTGATCAATAGTGACAGCGTAGTAGAATAGCGACATGGGAGCTGGCCGAGAGGTTTTCGCATGTTGCCGGATGATCTGCCGCATGACCTGCCGACGTTCATCGCCCGGTTCGGTACCGACGAGGCCTGTCGAGACTATCTGTTCCACCAGCGCTGGCCGGGCGGGTTCCGCTGCCGAGCCTGCGGCCATGGCGAGGCGTGGGCGCTCGCCCGGCGCAACATCTACGAGTGCGCGGCCTGTGGCCGGCAGCACTCGCTGCTCAAGGGCACGATCTTCGAGCAGACCAAGACCGGCTTGGCCAGGTGGTTCCTCGCCATCTACCTCGTGACCTCGAGCAAGGGCGGGATCGCCGCCACCGAGTTGCAGCGGCAGATGGGCTTTGGCAGCTACCAGACCGCCTGGTCGTGGCTGCACAAGATCCGCAAGGCCATGGTCCGGCGCGACCGGCAACCGCTGCATGACCGGGTCGAGGCCGACGAGACCTATGTCGGCGGCGCCAAGCCCGGCCGCTCGGGCCGCGGCGCTGCCGGCAAGACGCTGGTCGCCGGGGCGGTCGAGAGCGGCCGCGGCAAGGCCAGAGGACGCCGGCTCGGCCGATTGCGGCTCGCTCGCCTGCCCGACGCCGGCGCTACCAGCCTCGAGGGCTTTCTTGCCGCCAACGTCGCCAAGCCGGCCGCCGTGGTGACCGACGGCTGGGCCGGCTATGCCGATCTGCCGGCCCAGGGCTACCACCACGAGCCCATCAATCTCAGCGCCTCCTGGGGTGATGCCGTGCTGCGCCTGCCGGCCATCCATCTGGTCTTCGCCCTCGCCAAGCGCTGGCTGATCGGCACCCATCACGGCGCTGTCGGCAAAAAGCATCTCCCGGCCTATCTCGACGAGTACCTCTTCCGCTTCAACCGCCGCACCGCCAG
Source organism: Devosia sp. (assembly GCA_016793415.1). Taxonomy (GTDB): domain Bacteria; phylum Pseudomonadota; class Alphaproteobacteria; order Rhizobiales; family Devosiaceae; genus Devosia_A. The sequence continues at coordinate 2,430 of JAEUMC010000319.1, forward strand.
GAGCATCAGCCACCGCTTCGCGCGGCTGATCGAGCAGGCGGTCGCCACCGAGCCGGTCACCTACCGCACCCTCGTCGCCACCCCGGCTCCAGCCTGACGGTCATGGAGAGCTAGTTTTCATTAACCTTAATCTTCGTTTACCAGTTAACCTCCCAGTAACCAGCTAACCATAACATGCGCACCGTCAATGTCAAGATTAAGATCGCGTTAACCGAGTGCAATGATATGCCAACCGGTGACTTAGGGCGCAATGGTAAAGAAGGAGGTAACACAGGATGCAGGACGCGCGCCACTTCGCCTTTCACTGTCCACTTTCGATTTTTATATTAAAACTTCTGGACTGCACCCCGAGGCTGAGACAGGGAATTAGGGACAGTCGGTTGCCG
>JAEUMC010000032.1 GCA_016793415.1 Devosia sp.
GTCGATGTTTTCCCTGTCGAACAAAGAGTCGAATACGGGCCTGAGAGTTGGGAAATCAAGTTTAGCCGAGCACTCTCCGCCGCCGAAAGAGCATATCTTCAGGAGTTGGCCGAGGACGGCGGGATCGCAGTGTCGTTCAACTAGTGCAAACGCCGCCGCCTCGCCATTGTTCTGCGATTTCGGCGTCGAACACGGCGACAACGCCCTGGCCGCAACTGGCGTTGCAGCCAGGGAGCGGACTGAGATGACGCGCACTTGCGCTCCTCCCGCTGCGTCGGGCTTCTCAAACGAAATACCAACGATGCGAGCTTCACCAGTATGGGTCAGGCGAAGCCAATGAGTGTCGGAGAGGGCCGGGCCTGCCGACGCGGCAAAAACCCACACCGCTCATATCGGCCTGGTTCCAGGTTCGAGTCCTGGTGGGCCCACCATTCTCCCTCGCGTCACGTTTTTTTCTGCACGCTCGTGTCGATCGCCTCGAAAGCCGTTCGTCGTGTAGATGAACGGCCCATTGGCGGGCCGGCAAAACCAGGAGAATGACATGCGCAAGATCACTGCAGGCTTCTTTCACTCGGTCGACGGCGTCGTCGAAGCGCCCAACCTCTGGCAGTTCGATGCCTTCGACGACGAACTGGGCGCCCTGCTCGGCGAAACCATGCCCAAGATCGACACCGTGCTGCTCGGTCGCGTCGGCTTTGAGGAATGGGCCGGCTACTGGCCGAACGCCGAGGCCGATCAGGACTTCGCCCAGTTCATCAACAACATGCCCAAGTTCGTTGCCTCCCGCACCCTCAAGCAAGCCGATCTCAAGTGGCAGAACTCGACGCTGATCGAAGGCGACGTGATCGAGTTCGCCCGGCAGCTGAAGGCCAAGCAGGGCGGCGACATCGCCGTGATGGGCGGCATCTCGCTGGCCCGGCAGCTGTTCTTTGCCGGCCTGCTCGAGGAGCTGACGCTGATCACCCACCCGGTGGTCGCCGGCAAGGGCAAGCGGATGTTCGAGGCGACCGATCCGGTCACCCGGCTGCAACTGAAGAAGTCCACCACCACCAGCAAGGGCAACGTGGTGTCGATCTACGGCCTGAAGCCCGAATAAACCAAAGGCCCGCGCATCCTCTCGATGCGCGGGCCCAAACTCTCACGGCGCCCCGGATCAGCCGGCGGCGGTGTAGGCCGTCTTCACCTGGGTGAAGAACTCGGCGGCATACTTGCCCTGCTCCTTGGGACCGTAGCTCGAGCCCTTGCGGCCGCCGAACGGCACGTGGAAATCGACGCCGGCTGTGGGCACGTTGACCATCACCATGCCGGCTTCGGCGTTGCGCTTGAAGTGCGTGGCGTATTTGAGCGAGGTGGTGACGATGCCGGCGGACAGGCCGAACTCGGTGTCGTTGGAAACGGCGAGCGCTTCCTCATAGTCCTTCACCCGGATCACCGCGGCCACCGGCCCGAAGATCTCTTCGCGGGCGATGCGCATCTGGTTGTTCGCTTCGGTGAACAGAGCCGGCTGCAGGAAGTAGCCCGGGTTATCGCGCTTCACCAGTTCGCCGCCGACCACCAGCTTGGCCCCCTCGCCCTTGCCGATCTCGATATAGTCCGTGTCCTGCTTGAGCTGGCCCGGATCGACCACCGGGCCGATATCGGTGTCCTTGGCGATGGCATCGCCCACCCGAAGGTTGCGGATCCGCTCGGTGAGCGCCGCAACGAACGCATCGTGGATGCCCTCGGTGACGATGAGGCGCGAGGACGCGGTGCAGCGCT
>JAEUMC010000386.1 GCA_016793415.1 Devosia sp.
GCCATGTCGTCGGGCACCCGCATCGTCGAAGTGCTCGATGTGCCGGTTAATATCGAGGACAAGCCGCACGCCTTCCCGCTCACTGCCGGCATGGATGGTTCGGTCGAGTTCAAGGATGTGACCTTCGGCTACCGCAAGGGCCTGCCGGTGCTGAAGAACGTCAGCTTCCGGGTCAACCCGGGCGAGACGGTCGCCATTGTCGGCCCCACCGGCTCGGGCAAATCGAGCTGCATGTCGCTGGTGCACCGCTTCTACGACGTGTGGGACGGCTCGGTGACGGTGGGCGGGCACGACGTGCGCGACGTCACCCAGGATTCGCTTGGCGAGCAGGTGGCCATGGTGCTGCAGGAGCCGTTCCTGTTCACCGGCACGGTGATCGAGAACATCCGCTACAACAAGGACGGCGCCACCCGCGAACAGGTGATCGAGGCGGCCAAGGCGGTGGGCGCGCATGATTTCATCATGTCGCTGGCCGATGGCTACGACACCAAGCTCGAACAGCGCGGCGGTAACCTGTCGCTGGGTCAGCGCCAGCTGATCAGCTTCGCCCGCGCCCTGGTGGCGGATGCCAAGATTCTGGTGCTCGACGAGGCGACGGCCAATATCGACAGCTATACCGAAATGCTGATCCAGAAGGCGCTGAAGCGGCTGCTGGAAGGCCGCACCGGCCTCGTCATCGCCCACCGCCTCGCCACCATCCGCGGCGCCGACCGCATCATCGTGTTGCAGAACGGCGAGCTGCTGGAATCGGGCAACCACGACCAGCTGATGGAAAAGCAGGGGCTCTATTCCAAGCTCTACACCATGAACTATTCGAGCTTCGACGACCTGCCGGAGAATGCCGAGGACAATGCCGCTGTGGCGGTGGGGAAGGCGACGTAAGGCCCGACGGTGTTTGTGGCCCCACCCCCTCCCGGCCTCCCCCATCAAGGGGGAGGTGTCAGGCCGGTGGATTTGGCTGGATCGCGCCCCAAGCGCTGGACGGCACCTCCCCCTTGATGGGGGAGGCTGGGAGGGGGTGAGGCCGCGAGCGCGATCGGCGGGCTGGCCCTCTACTCCCTCGCCACCGCCAGCATCGGCCCGTATCCCCCGTGCCACGAGATATCGTTCCGCCCCAGCGCCGGATCGTATAGCCCGACCCCGCGCCCGCCATCGAGGAACAGGGCGTTGGCGCAGCCCAGTTCGTCGCGGAACAGGCGGGCGAACTCGTGGAAGTTCACGCCGGCATCGCTGATGGCGAAGATCACCTGGCCCTCGGCGCAGACGCCAACCCCGCAGCGGCGGGTGCGGTCGGTGGAGTTGGGGATCAGGGCGGGGTGGAGCTGGCCGTCGATCACCAGCAGCGGCCCTGACTGGGTGGCGAGCCGCGGCTCGGGCGCGGCCGCGAGATAATCCTCGGTGGTGACGATCGCCGCCTTGTCGCCGGTGACGAAGAACACGCCGTTGGGCTTCTTGTAGAAGTTGGGGATCGGTTTCTTGTCCGCCGTCGGCTCGGTGGTGTTGAGCTTTACCCGCCGCTTGCCGTCCTCGACATAGAGCCCAATCGGGCGGAAATCGGTGTCGTACATGCCGGCGTTGATGGCGAAGCGCAGCGGCCGGCCCTCGGCCTCGAGCGCGTCGGCGAGAGCGCCAAAGCTGCGATAGGGGCGGTCTCCGCCATCGCGCCAGTGCAGTTCCAGCGCTTGCGGCGCGGCGTGGCACACCGTGTAACGGGAGCCCTCGAACTCGGTCGGCGCACAGATCGGGTCGGTGGCGGCCGCGGCGGGGAGGGCGCCAGGCAGCAGAAGCGCGAGCGCGGCGAACAAGCTCAGTGAATCAAATCTGGTCATCGGCGGAGTCTCGCTGCCGATGGGCTTACCCGCAAGCGCAACACGCCTATTTGGGGATGGCGTTACCGCGCCCGCTCCCCTCTTATGCGCTGCCATACCAGAGGAGATTCTCATGCCAGCATTGCCCGATCACACGCTCAACGATGGCACGACGCTCCCGGCCGTTGGGCTCGGCACCTATGCACTGCGTGGCATCCCGGGCGCCGAGGGCATGGCCGAGGCGCTGCGCGAGGGCTATCGGCTGCTCGATTCCGCCGTGAACTACGAGAACGAGGGCGCGGTCGGCAAAGCCGTGCGCATGTCGGGCGTGCCGCGGGAACAGATCCGCGTCACTTCCAAGCTGCCGGGCCGGCACCACAAGAAGCCCAATGTCACCTGGTGCATCGAGGAATCGGTGCAGCGCATGGGCCTCGACTATATCGATCTCTACCTGATCCACTGGCCCAACCCGAGCCAGCAGCTGTTCGTCGAAGCCTGGGAGGGGATGATCGAGGCGCGCGAGCGCGGGCTGATCCGCTCGATCGGCGTGTCGAACTTTCTGCCCGAGCATCTCGACCAGCTGATCGCAAAGACCGGCGTCGCGCCCAGCGTCAACCAGATCGAGCTGCACCCCTATTTCAACCAGCCCGAGCAGCGCGCCGCCGACAAGTCGCGCGGCATCCTCACCCAGGCCTGGACGCCGATCGGCAAGGGCACGGGGCTTCTCGCCGAACCGGCGGTGGTGGCGGCGGCAACCAAGCACAGCCGCAGTCCGGCCCAGGTGGTGCTGCGCTGGCACCTGCAGCTGGGGGTGCTGCCGATCCCCAAATCCGCTACCCCGTCGCGCCGCCGCGAGAACCTCGATGTCGCCGGCTTCGTGCTCGACGATGCCGATATGGCCAGTATCAACGCGCTCACCCGACCCGACGGTCGGCTGTTCGACGGCGATCCGCGCACGCATGAAGAGTTCTGAGCGGGGAAGTCGAACGCACCGCGCAATACTTAGAGTACAATGCGTTTTGGGCAGTTTTCACCCCGGCCGGGAAGTGATTAGCTGCGCAGCATTGCTGCCGCGCCTTCGCGGCTGGGGCGAACCCTGAGGACATCGATGAACTGGCTGGTCAAGAACCTGACGGCAATGCTGTTTGTTCTCGGGCTCGTGGCCGCCGCACACGCGGCGCCGGCCGGCTCGGCGGTTGGCGTTGACCCCGAGGCGGAGATCAACTCGAGCGGTGGGCTGCGCACCCTGGTGGTGGGGGAAGACGTATTCCTCGGCGACCTGATCCGCACCAGCTCGGGCGGCTCGGCGCAGCTGCTGTTCGAGGACGGCACCAAGCTGGTGGTCGGGCCGGGCTCCAGCCTCAAGATCGAGGATTACCTGCTGCGCGCCGACGGTTCCGCCGGCAAGATGGTAATCGGGGCGCTGGCCGGCACCTTCCGCTTCGCCACCGGCAATGCCGCCAAGGATCGCTACGCCATCAAGACCCCAAGCGGCACCATCGGCATCCGCGGCACCGAGTTCGACCTGGTGGTCGACGGTCCGAAATCGACCCGGGTGCTGATGTATTCGGGCAGCACCGAGCTTTGCACCAAAGCCGGCCAGTGCTCGGAGATTTCCGACACCTGCGAAATGGGCGAGATGACCCGCAACAGCTCGGCCTCGCTGGGGCTGAGCACTGCACTCGACCGCGCGGCGCGCAAGGAACTGCGCGGTCTGTTCGTCTACGGCGCCACGCAGCAGCCGCTGGGCAGCGCCTTCCGCATGAAGCAGGCCGAGAGCTGCCTGCTCTCGCCGCTGCCGTTTACCCCGGGCTTCTTCAGGAGCCTCGGGCAGCAGGCGACGGGCAAGCCGGCACAGGTGGCCGCCGGCGGGACCGACGCGCCGACCCCGAATGGCGTTGCAGCACCCACCCCGACCACGCCCGGGCCGAGCAACCCGCCGCCGGCCTCGGAAGGCAGCGGTGGTGAGTGTGCCGGCAACAGCAACCCCAACCCCGGCAACTCGCAGAACTGCAGCAGGTAGCCGCGTCCGGCCGGCCTATTGCGGGGCCTCCAGCCGCTCGGCGGATTTGCGCGTCCGTGCGTCCTTCATCGCCTCCCTGTAGCGGCCCTCGTCGGGCAGCGCGCGGTAGCTGATGTGGAACAGGGCGGTGTTGGGGCCGGTGACCGGGAACATCTCGTTGGATTCGGTCGAGCTCACCACCAGCATGGCATCCATCAGGGCGCGGTCGTAGCCGAGGCTGGCGAGGTACCAGGCGGCTGCCGCGACGCCCTCGTCGGGGATGGCGATGGTGACCATCGAAGTGCGGTAGAACGGCATGTGCAGCGACACCACGCCATTGGCATAGAGCTTCTCGCCGCCCAGCCAGAGAAAGGCGCAGGCCGAATAACACAGGCTCCCCGAGGCATAGGTGGCGAGCTTGTGCTCGCGCACCCAGGCGCCGGCATCGATGGCAGTCATGAAGTCGCCACCCGGGCTGTGGAGGTAGAGCCCATCCACCTCGCCGCCGGCGGCGGCGAAAACCTCGCGGATACGTGCGAAATCGCCGGCCTCGATGCTACCGTCGACAATGATGGTGCGCAGGTCCGGATCGTACGAGATGTTGGCGGCAGAGGCCGGCAGCGTCGCCAAGCCCAAAGTCGCGATGGTGCATGCCGCCAGCTGCACGATGCCGCGCATCGCCGCCTCCCCCTGAACCGGCCCAACAGCCATTGTCCCTAGTATGATCGACGGCAGTAATTCGACGAACAGACAGTCGTTCGGGCGTTCAGGTGGCGGAAACCAAGCTAATTCATCGGCCAATACTGTGCAATCGGGGCAGGGGCATCACCCGGATGGGTGAGGCGGGCCGCCGGCCGTGCAGTGGTCCTCCCCCGCGGGGCGGGGGAGGATGCCGCGAGGCTGGCGCGCAGCTCAGCCTTAACCAGCCGCGATCTCTTCGGCAAAATGACACGCGGCCTGCCGCGTCGGACTGATGCTGCGCAGCTGAGGCACCTGTTGTTTGCAGATGTCGCGGGCGAAGCGGCAGCGCGGGTGGAAGTGGCACCCGGTTGGCGGGTTCAGCGGGCTCGGGATCTCGCCCTCGAGGCGCTTGCGGCTGTGGCGCTTGCTCGGATGCGACACCGGCACCGAACCGAGCAGCGCCTGCGCATAGGGGTGCAGCGGGCGGCCGTAGAACTCGCGCTTCGGGCCCATTTCGACGATGCGGCCCAGATACATGATGGCCATGGTGTCGGCGATGTGGCGCACCACGGCAAGGTCGTGGCCGATGAACAGGTAGCTCAGCCCCAGCTCGTCCTGCAGATCCTGCAACAGGTTGATGACCTGGGCCTGCACCGACACGTCGAGCGCCGAGACCGCCTCGTCGCAGACGATCAACTGCGGCTTCGAAGCAATGGCGCGGGCAATGCCGATGCGCTGGCGCTGGCCGCCGGAGAATTCGTGCGGGAAGCGGCTGAGGTGCCGGCGCGACAGGCCGACCTTGTCGAGCAGTTCGCCGGCATAGTTGGTGAGCCTGGCGCTGGGCTTTTCGCCCTGGGCATAGAGCGGCTCGAGGATCAGGTCTTCGACGCGGTGGCGCGGGTTCAGCGAGGCCTGCGGATCCTGGAAGATGATCTGCATGGAACTGCGCAACTGCCGCAGCTCTTCCCTGGGCATGGTGGCGAGGTCGCGGCCGTTGAAGCGCACGCTGCCGGATGTCGGCTCGATCAGCTGCAGGATCAGCCGGCCGGTGGTGGATTTGCCGCAGCCGCTTTCGCCGACAAGGCCGAGGGTCTGGCGGCTGCCGAGCTCGAACGACACCGATTGCACCGCCCGCAGGGTCTGTTTGGGGGCCAGCCAATTGTCGCCGGCGACCGGGAATTCCTTGGAGAGCCCGTCGACCGAGAGCAGGGGAGTGGTCATCGCGCGCCCTCCGAGGCGAGCCCGGGCGCCCGGATACAGGCGGCGCTCTGAGCGGGAGTAACGGGGAGCAGCGGCGGCTGCATTTCGAGGCAGGCGGGCACCGCCTTGGGGCAGCGCGGCGCGAACAGGCACCCGGGCGGCAGCTCGGCCGGGTTGGGCATGGCGCCGGCAATGGTGCGGAGCCGATGCGCCTCGCCATCGAGCTCGGGCGTGCTGCCGAGGAGGCCCGAGGTATAGGGGTGCTGCGGCCGGTCGAAGAGATCGAAAATGCTGGCCTGTTCGACGATGCGGCTCGCATACATCACCACCACGCGGTCGGCGACTTCGGCCATGACGCCCATATTGTGGGTGATCAGCAGGATGGCGGTGCCGAAATCCTGGCGCAGCTTGTTCAGCAGGTCGAGCAGCTGCGCCTGGATGGTGACGTCGAGCGCGGTGGTGGGTTCGTCGGCGATCAGCAGTTTTGGCGACGACGACAGGGCGATGGCGATCATCACGCGCTGGCGCAGGCCGCCTGACAGCTGATGCGGATAATCGAGCAGCCGGCGGCGCGGCGCCGGGACGCCGACCTGCTCGAGCAGCTCGGTGGCGCGATCCCAGGCGGCCTTCTTGCTCATCGGCGAATGCACGCGGATCGCCTCGGCGATCTGGTCGCCGATGGTGAAGACCGGGTTCAGCGAAGTCATCGGTTCCTGGAAGATGATGCCGATATCGCGGCCGCGGAGCTTCCGGAGTTCGCGGCGGGGCAGGGCGAGGAGGTCGCGACCCTGGAAGTGGATGGAGCCGGTGACCTTGGCGGTCGGGGGCAGGAGGCCCATCACGGCCAGCGCGCTGACGCTCTTGCCCGAGCCGCTTTCACCGACGACGCCCACCAGCTCGCCGGGATGGATATCGAAACTGGCTTCGCGCACCGCGGTGAAGCGGTCGTTGAACGAGACCGAGAGGTCGCGGACGCTGAGCAGCGGAGCAGCGGTCATTGTTCTACTTTCATCCGCGGGTCGAGCACATCGCGCAGGCCGTCGCCGAGGAGGTTGAGGCCGAGCACGGTGGTGGCGATGGCGATGCCGGGGATGACGGTGAGCCAGGCCGCCTCGCGCAGATAGGTGCGGCCCTCGGCGATCAGCACGCCCCAACTGGGGACGGTCGGCGGGGCACTGAGGCCAAGAAAGCTCAGCACGGCCTCGGAGAGCACGGCGTAGGCGAAGACGAAACTCAGCTGCACGATCAGCGGCGCCATGCAGTTGGGCATGATGTGGTGCCAGAGGATGCGGCCATCGCGGGCGCCGGCGGCGCGCGCCGCCTGCACGTAGTCGAGCTCGCGGGCGACGAGGATCGAGGCGCGCACCACGCGTGCGGTGCGCGGAATGTAGACCACGGCGAGGGCAATGATAGCGGTGGCCGCCGAAGGCCCGAGCGCCGCGGCGATGCCGATGGCGAGCAATACGGCGGGAAAGGCCATCAACGCATCGGCGATGCGCATCAGGAGGTCATCGAGACGCCGGTAATAGCCGGCGATGGCGCCGAGCAGCACGCCGAACACGGCGTTGAGGATCACCACGGCAAAGCCGATGCCGAGGCTCAGCCGGGCGCCGTTGAGCACGCGGGAAAGCATGTCGCGACCGAGATTGTCGGTGCCGAACAGGTAGATCTCGGATGGCGGCTTGAAGCGGTTGCGTACCGAGAGCGCGTTGGGATCGACGCTGGTGATCAATGGCGCGAGGAGCGTCACGAGACAGATGCTGCCAAAGAGGATCGCGCCGAGGAGGAAGGAGCGGTTGGCGGCGAGCCGTTTCAGCCAGGTGCGGGTGGAGCCCAAGGCGAGCGCCAGCCGCGACGGCTCGGTTGCGATAGCGGTCATCTCAGCGCCCCCTGACCCGGATGCGGGGATCGAGGCTGGTGTAGAGCAGGTCGATCACGATGTTGAGCAGCAGGAGGGCCGTGGTGACGAACAGCAGGCCACCCTGAATCATCGGGTAATCGCGGTTGGAGATGGCGCTGCCGAGCAGCGAGCCGATCCCCGGCACGCCGAAAATGGTCTCGATGACGATCGAGCCCGAGAGCAGCACCGAGAGCACGAGGCCGATCATGGTGACGATGGGCATCATCACATTGGCGAGGGCATGCCGGCCGACCACCACCCATTCCGGCAGGCCCTTGGCGCGGGCAGTGCGGATATAGTCCTGGTTCAGCACTTCGAGCATGGTGGAGCGGGTGATGCGGGTCAGCAGCCCCGCCTGCATCAGGGCGAGCGCCACGGCCGGTAGGGTGGCCGAGCGGAACCAGCCGATGGGGTCGGTGCTGAACGGCACATAGCCGCCGGTGGGCAGCCAGCCCAGATGCACCGAGAACAGCACGATCATCACCAGCGCCAGCCAGAAATTCGGCAGCGACACGCCGAGCAGCGCGAACAGCGTCGCTGCCTGGTCGATCCAGCGATTGTGGTTGAGCGCCGCCAGCATGCCGGTGCCGAGCCCGATCAGGATGGTGAGCACCAGCGAGTAGATGGCGATGCCGATGGTGATGGGCGAGCGGGCGAGCAGCGCATCGACCACCGGAATGCCGAGGGTCAGCGAGCGGCCGAGATCGCCCTGGAACAGGTGGGCGTAAAAAGTGAGGATCTGGATGTGCAGCGGCTGGTCGAGCCCGAGATTCTGCCGGATCTGCGCCAGCTCCTCCGGCGTCGCCGAAGGCCCACCGATCACCACCGCTGCGTCGCCGGGGATCAGGTAGATGATGCCGAAGGCGATCAGACTGACGAGGATCAGGATCGGGATCGCCTGCAGCAGGCGGGAGATGATGTAGCCGAACATCGGGGCCCT
>JAEUMC010000404.1 GCA_016793415.1 Devosia sp.
CGCTCCGTCATAGCACTGACGAACGACCTCGGCCCGATGTGACAGCTCCGGCCGGAAATCCTCCGTCAGCTCGAAAACCGGAGAATCTCCAATGCAATCGCGAATGACCAATCCCGCCTTCGCCGTCCCCGGCGCCATGCCGGCCCTGCACGCCGTGAGCAAGGCTGCCGAAGCCAACCCCGGTGTCTCGCACCAGCTGCACGCCCTCGTTCACCTGCGCGCCAGCCAGATCAACGGCTGCTCCGTCTGCGTCGACATGCACGCCGATGATCTCAGGAAGCTCGGCGATACCGATCGCCGGATCATCGCGGTATCGGCCTGGCGCGAGGCGCCATGGTTCACCGCCCCCGAACGCGCCGCCCTGGCCCTGACCGAAGCCGTCACCCGGCTGAGCGACCGCGCCGATCCGGTGCCGGACGCGGTGTGGGACGAGGCCCGCGCCCATTTCGACGAGCCGGCCCTCGCCTCGCTCGTCCTCTCGATCGGCATGATCAACGTCTGGAACCGCCTCAACGCCGCCACCCGCCAGATCGCCGGCGCCTGGAAAGCCGCCGCCTGAGGGGGCCGCAGCCTTCTTTCTTCCCCCTTGTGGGGGACTTCGAGCCGTCCCGTAGGGCAAATCGCTCCTGTGGAGCGATTTGAGGTGAGAAGGCCATGAGAGCTACGCTCGAATGGCGAGGGAGGGGGCCGTCCGCTTTAGTCAACCACAAGGACAATCAAAATGCCTCGCATCGCCCACCCCGCCTTCGCCGTTCCCGGTGCCATGGACAGCCTCATCGCCCTCAGCAAGGCCAGCAAGGCCGTGCCCGGCCTGCCGCTGGCGCTGCTCGAGCTGATGCATCTGCGCGCCAGCCAGATCAACGGCGACGGCAACAACGTCAACCTCCACCCGCGGCTGGCCCGCGCCGCCGGCGAGACCTCGGAAGACCGCATCATCTCGGTCGCCTCGTGGCGCAACACCCCGTGGTTCACCGAACCTGAGCGCGCCGCCCTGGCGCTCACCGAAGCCGTAACCCGCCTCGACGACCGCGCCGACCCGGTGCCCGACGAGATCTGGGAGGCAGCCCGGCGCCACTATGACGAGCCGGTACTCGCCGCCATGGTGCTGTCGCTCGGCCTGGTGAACCTGTGGAACCGCCTGCATGTCGCCACCGGCCAGGTGTTCGATCCGGCCCGCTGAACCAAGGGCGGGGGAGAGCGCTCCCCCGCTACTCACGCCACCTGCGGGCGCCAGGCGACCATCCCTTCGGTTCGCGCCCGCACCTCGGGCGAGGCGAGGCAACTCGCCACCGATTCATAGCCGGCCGCGCCGGGATAAGGCGCCACCAGCAGGGGCGGGCTGTGATTGGCCGGGCAGAAGACGATTGCTTCCTCTGCCCCCACCGCCGCGAGGTCGAGGATGGCGTTCGACCGCGTCATCGCGAAGACCGGCCGGGCCCCGGACGGACGTTGCCTGAGCCAGGCGATCACCGCCTCCTGCGAGGCCTGGTCGAGGCCTGCTTCGATCATGTCGATCACGACGGCCCGCGGCCAATCCGTCTCGAGCCCGGCGCAGAGCGCCGTCAGCGCCTCGGAAGCCACCGCACCATCCTCGATCAGCCAGCCCAGCGTCCGCTCGACCCGCTGGCGCAGTGCCGCATCGGCCTCCATCCGCACCGCTGCCGCGAGGCCATCCACCAGCCGGTCCATCCCGAGGAACAGCGCGCCCGGCAGCACCTCGGCGAGCTTCTGCGCCAGCCTGGTCTTGCCACTGCCCAGCGGCCCGATGATGTAGGTCAAAGCCCTGACGGGGCCGAGCTCGAACCGCTCGCCACCCCAGGGCCATGGCAGCTCGAACCCGATGCCCGCCGGCCCCGGCGCCACGAGGCTTGCCAGCTCGCCCTTTGCCGGCGCCTCGCCGCGTCGCAGCCGGTCTCGCAACTGCCGCAACCGCTCCATCATGCCGGAGAGCTCCAGCATCCGGCCTTCCAGCACGGTGTGGTGCATCGCCAACGCCGCATCGAGTCCGCGCGGATCGCCCTCCAATACGCGCTTGGCCTCGGCGAGGCTCAGGCCCAGCGCCCGCATGGCGACGATCTCGCCGGCCCGTGCCATCTGCTCGGGCCCATAGGTGCGCCAACCGGCGGCGGTCCGCACCGGCGCGAGCAACCCGCGCTGTTCGTAGAGCCGCAGCGCCTTGGCGGAAACTCCGAGCCGCCGTGCGGCGTCGGAGGCGTTCAGAAACTCAGTCGAGGACGTCATGACTCACCCCGTCATTGCTTGACCGCCCCTCTATCGGGGCGGTCCCAGGGGCCGAGTCAACAGGCTGCTGCTCAGCCGAGCGCTTCCAGCACCAGCTTGGCCACCAGTTCCGACGACGCCGGATTCTGCCCGGTCACCAGTCGCCCATCGGCTACCGCAAAGGGCTGGAAGTCGGCGCCCTTCTCGTAACGCCCGCCGAGCTCGCGCAAACGGCTCTCGAGCAGGAACGGCACCGTCTGGTCGAGCCCGGCCGCCACCTCCTCGCTGTCGGTGAAGCCGGCGACGCGCTTGCCGCGCACCAGCGGCGCCCCGGAGGCATCGGTGACCGCCACCAGACCGGCCGGCCCGTGGCACACGGCCGAGATCACCTTGCCCGCCGCATAGGCCGCGCTCAGCCCGCGGGCCAGCGCCGCGCTGCCGGGCAGATCCCACACCGTGCCGTGCCCGCCCGGCAGGAACACCGCGTCAAAGCTCGCAACGTCAACCGCATCGATGGCCGGCGTCGTCGCCACGGCGCGCTGCGCTTCGGCATCGGCGAGAAAGCGCGTAACGCTTTCCGGCGGCTCGCCGGCAGTGCTCGACGGATCGACCGGCACCTTGCCGCCCCGGATCGAGGCGATGGTCACCGCCGCGCCGGCATCCCGGAAGGTGTAGTAGGGCGTCGCCAGTTCCTCGAGCCACACGCCGGTCGGCTTGCCGGTGCTGCCGATGACATCGTGCGAGGTGGTGACGATCAGGATGGAACGCCTGGGCATCTGAGCCTCCGCTGGTTGAGTTGCCAGCTATCTGGGGGACGGAGATGACATTGAGAAATTGCATGTTTTTGCCTGAGTGATAAAAATCCTTATGAGTTATCTCGATCACCTGCGCAGCTTCGTTGCCGTCCACCGCCTGGCCTCGGTCACCGCGGCGGCACGCAGCCTCGGGCTGACCCAGCCGGCCGTCACCGGGCATCTCAAGGCATTGGAGGCGCGGCTCGGCCGGCCGCTGTTCGAGCGCGCCGGGCGCGGCATTGTGGCGACGGCTACCGCCGATGCCCTCGCCGCCCGGATCGGCGGCCATGTCGATGCGCTGGAGACGGTCCTCGACAGCGTCGCCGCCCGTGGCAACGAGCTTGCCGGCACCGTTACCATCGGCGGTCCTGCCGAGTTCCTGACCGAACGTGGCCTGGTCGCGCTCGCGCCACTCGCCAGCCAGCACGTCGCCATCCACGCTCGCTTCGGGCTCGCCCGCGACCTCATCGGCCAGCTCGAGCGCGGCGATCTCGAACTGGTGGTCGCGGCGCAACGCATCCCCCGCCCCGCCATTGCCTACCGGCGGCTGTTCACCGAGCGCTTCCTGCTGGTCGGCGCACCTCGCTTCCGCGCCTTGCTCCCA
>JAEUMC010000212.1 GCA_016793415.1 Devosia sp.
GGGGGGGGGGGGGGGGGGGGGGGGCCCCCCCCCCGCGGGGGGGGGGGGGGCCAGCAAGAGTCGCCTTGAGTCTGGCTTCCCCCTCCACCAGCTTCGCTGGTCCCCACGCGGTGAAGGCCTTAGGCCTTCATCCGCCTCCCCCGCCCCGCGGGGGGAGGATAACCGAGAGTCCCGGAATCCCCGCCCATGTGGTTGTTCGCCCTCCCTGCCCTCGCCATCAACGTCGCGCTGATCCTGATCCCGGCGCTGCTCACGGTGGCTTTGGCCTTCTGCACCTGGGACGGGTTCTCGGCTCCGGTGTTCGTCGGTTTCGCCAACTTCCAGGCGATGTTCGCCGATCGCGTGTTCTGGATCGCGCTCGGCAACAACCTCAAGTGGACACTGATCTTTTTGACCGTGCCGATCGCCATCGGCCTCGTCGCGGCGACCCTCCTGCTCACCATCAAGCGTGGCCGCACCTTCTTCCAGATCGTCTATTTCATCCCCGTGGTGGTGGCGACCGCCATTACCGCGCGGGTCTGGCAGGGGATGATCTACAACCCCAATACCGGGGTGTTCGGGCTGCTCTCCCGTTTCGGCATCGAACTCTCCGATCCCCTCGCCGCCACCCACTCGGCGCTCTACGGCATTGCCGTGGTCGATCTCTGGCACTGGTGGGGGTTCCTCGCGGTGATCTTCCTCGCCGCGCTCCGCCAGGTGCCCGAGGAAATGGTCGAGGCCGCCCGGCTCGATGGCGCCGGCTTCTTCGCCCTGATGCGCGACATCCTGATCCCGGCCATCGCCCCAACCATCAAGCTGATGATGGTGATGACGGTGATCTGGTCGTTCCTGGTGTTCGACTTCGTCTACATCCTCACCCAGGGCGGCCCGGCCTATTCGAGCGAGGTGCTCTCCACCCTCGCCTATCGCAACGCCTTCTTCGAGTTCGATCTCGGCCGCGCCGCGGCCGTCGCCCTGGTCATCGCCCTGTTCGGGCTCACCGCCACCTTCGCCTATGTGCGGCTGCAGACCCGGGAAAGGGTGAACTGAAATGGTCGGAAGCCGCTGGCAAAACCTCGTCACCTATATCGTCCTGGCGCTCGGCGCGTTGTTCGCGCTCGGCCCCCTGCTGCTGATGCTGCTCAACGCCTTCAAGCCGACGCCCGAGATCATCCTCAGCCCGCTGAGCTGGCCGACCGAACTCAACTGGCAGAATTTCACCCGCGCCTGGACCGATGCGCGGCTCGGCGAAACCATGCTCAACTCGGCCAAGGTCACGCTGATGACCATCGTCCTGGTGCTCACCACCGGGGCCGGCGCCGCCTATGTGCTGGCGCGGCAGAAGATCAAGCCGTGGAAGGCGGTGAGCGCCTATTTCCTCGCCACCACCACCGCGCCGATCCAGCTGTTCCTGTTCCCGCTCTATTTCGGCTTTGCCCGGCTCGGGCTGGTCAACAACCCGGTGGCAGTGTCCTTCGTCTACTGCGCCATGTTCAGCCCCTTCGCCATCATGCTGCTGCGCACCTATTTCATCGCCATCCCCAAGGAGCTCGAGGAAGCCGCCAATCTCGATGGCGCCAATGCCTGGCAGGTGTTTTCGAAAGTCATGCTGCCGATCGTCTCGCCCGGGCTGCTCACCGTGGCGCTGATCATCGGGCTCTATTGCTGGAACGAATTCCTCATCGCCTCGACGTTCCTGCAGAGCAAGAACGAGATGACCGCGGTGGTGTCCTTCACCCTCTTGAGCGGCAAATACACCAGTGACTGGGGGCAGATCATGGCCGCCGCGATGATCATCGTGCTGCCCATCCTGATGCTGTTCCTGTTGCTGCAGCGCCACTTCATCGACGGCATGGCGGGCGGGTCGACCAAGGGGTAGTGGCGCAAACCTGCGACGATGGCCGTCCCGCTTACTCCAACGGCTGCGATAATGTCGGAGCCTGCCCTGCCGCCGCCGGACCGCGCCTGCGCAGACGCTTGCGATAGGCCGCCGCAGCATGGGCTACCAGGCGATGAAGCGGGTCGATGGAGAAGCGCGACAGCATGCTGTTCCAGACCTCGGTGTCGCCCGTCCAGTCACCGATCGAGCCCTCGATCGGCTCGGCCAGCAAGTGAAACGCAAGGCGGGGATTGTACCGCGAAACGCCACGCGTCAGTTCCTCGATCATCTCGGTTGCCACCGGCCGGCTGAACACCAGCAGCAAGGGGCCCCGCTGACGTAGCAACGCCCGGGTTCTGCGACACAGATGGTCGTGCCGGGCGCGTGCCGAGGGGTAGAGCAGATCAAGCTGATCGTCGGTCAGGCCCCGTGGAAACTCGTGTTGATGCGATGTCTGGTGCCGCCCGTTCCACACCACGCCGGAACGGATCAGCAGGTCCGCCCGTTCGAACATCCCTTCGAAGTCCTGTTCGAGATAGCGATGGATGGCTGCGGCAGGGGTCACCTGCCAGTCGAAAACACCGTTTGGGCTGGCGGCTCCGAAGACACGCTGCAAGTGAAACTTGCCCCGACAGTTCGGCCCCAGACTTACCGCCGCATGCACCCTTTGCATGTCGCGAGCGTGGCACGGCCCTTTCGTCTCCGCAATGGCCACCGCCTGCCGCAATGCCGACCGCCCTAACGCCGCCCTAACACCAAATCGCTTAGATCGAGCCGGCGACCTCTGGCGTTTCACCCGCTCGGCGAAAACTCTGCATGGTCTGCCGGAGGGTCAGTTGGTGCGCGTATTGGTGGTCGAAGACGAACGGCAGCTGGCGGATTCGATCGCCGAGGGCCTGCGGCTGCATGCCATGGCGGTGGATGTCGCCTATGACGGCGCCGCCGGGCTCGATCGCGCGCTGGTCAACGAGTATGACGTGCTGGTGCTCGATCGCGATATCCC
This sequence comes from Devosia sp., assembly GCA_016793415.1. Taxonomy (GTDB): domain Bacteria; phylum Pseudomonadota; class Alphaproteobacteria; order Rhizobiales; family Devosiaceae; genus Devosia_A. Next base: position 2,862 of record JAEUMC010000212.1, read on the forward strand.
GCTGGTCTCGGGCGACGAGGTCTGCGCCGTCCTGGTCGAGACCCAATCGCCGACCCGTATCCTGATGCTCACCGCCGCCACCGCCGTGGCGCAGCGCGTCGCCGGGCTCGGGCTCGGCGCCGACGATTACCTGACCAAGCCCTTTGCCTTTGCCGAGCTGGTGGCCCGTGTGCAGGCTTTGGCCCGCCGCGCCCGCCCCGCGGCTCCGCCGGTGCTCGAACGCTCGGGCGTCCGGCTCGATCCGCACCGCCGCATCGTGCTGCGCGACGAGCAGCCGGTCGAACTCTCGAAGAAAGAGTTCGCCGTGCTCGAGGAGCTGTTGCGCGCCGATGGCGGCGTCGTTTCGGCCGAGCAACTGCTCGAAAAGGCCTGGGACGAACAGATCGATCCGTTCTCGGGCGTCGTGCGCTTCACCGTGATGAACGTCAGGAAGAAACTCGGCGAGCCGCAATTGATCGAAACCGTGCAGGGCGTGGGGTATCGGCTCAGATGAAGCGCCTCCTCAAGCTCCTCGGCTTCCCGTGGACCATCCGCACCCGGCTGAGCCTCCTCTATGCCGGCGCCTTCTTCGTCGCCGGCGTGGCGCTGATCGTCGCCATCTATCTCTATCTCGGCGTGGTGCTCGATCGGCAGTTCAGCATCCGCCTGGTGACCGACGATGCGCCCACCGCCGAGGGCCAGCTGGGGGCCCCAGGCGTGCTGCCGCCACGCGACCTGATGGATGAGGCGGGGCGGATCAGCGTCATGGTGCGGCAGGCCCGGGTCAACACGCTCGACACCATGCTGATGGTGTCCTTCATCCTCGTCGGCATCCTCACCCTCATGGCGGGGGTGATCGGCTGGCTGGTGGCCGGCCAGGCGCTGCAGCCCTTGCGCGATATCACGGCCACGGCGCGCCGCGTCGCCGACCGGAGCCTGCATGAACGGATCGCCCTCACCGGTCCGAACGACGAGATCAAGGATCTCGCCGATACGCTCGACCAGATGCTCGAGCGGCTCGACCGCTCGTTCGACAGCCAGCGCCGCTTCGTCGCCAATGCATCCCATGAGCTCCGCACCCCGCTCACCATCACGCGCACGCTGATCGAAGTGGCGCTGCTCGATGCCGCCGCCGACGACAAGCTGCGCCAGCTTGGCACCACGCTGCTGGCCGTCAACCAGCGGCACGAAAAGCTGACCGATGGGCTCTTGACGCTGGCCAGCGGCGAGCAGCGCGCCGCCGAGTTCCATACGGTCGAGCTGGGCGAGATCGCCGGACACATCGTCACTGAGCTCACCCCGATCGCCGAACGGGCCGGCATCCGGCTCGGCACCGCCTTCATCCCAGGCACCGTGATGGGCGACGCCTTCCTGCTCGAACGGCTGATCCAGAACCTCATCGAGAACGCCATCCAGTACAATATCGCCGAAGGCGGCTGGGTCAGCGTCCACACCGCGATGAGCGGCAACAGCGTCGAACTGGTCGTCGAAAACACCGGCCCGGTGGTGCCGGCCTACGAGATCCCCAGCCTGTTCGAGCCGTTCCGCCGCCTCGCCGCCACCGAACGCCTCGCCGGCGCCGCCCGCGGCCCGATCACCCGCGGCGCCGGCCTCGGCCTCTCGATCGTCCGCTCGGTGGCGCACACCCATGGCGGCGAAGTGGAAGCCACGCCGCGCGAGGGCGGTGGGCTGGTAGTGCGGGTACGGTTCCCGGCGGCTTCGGCCGCCAACTGAACGCGCAGTCGGGAGTCCCTCTCCCGCCGGCGGGGGAGGGGGGACCAGCCGACAGGCTGGTGGGGCACCATGGTTCAGCGCGTGGGGCTCCCCTCTCCCACCACGCTTTCGCGTGGTCCCCCCGCGGTGCGGGCCTTTGGCCCTCATCCGCAACCCCGCAGGCGGGAGAGGGACGCCGACTGCCAGCTCTGTGCCCCCTAACACCCACCTAATACGCCATCACGTATCCCCTTCTCACCCAACGACGGAGACGTGATCATGCTCACCCAAACCTTCCTCCCCCTCCTCACCGCCGGCCTGCTGCTGGTGGCCCCGGTGGCGGCGCTCGCCCAGCAGCCGGCCGACAATGACGATGCCGCCCTCGCCTATGCCCAGTGCATGCGCGACAACGGCTATGCCGAGTTCCCCGACCCGACGCCGGGCGAGGGCATGCGCTTCCTCATCACCCCCGGCAGCGCCGCCCGCTTCGAAAAAGCCTCGACCGCCTGCCGCGAACTCGCCCCGGAAGGCCTGCGCGACGAGGGCGTTACCCCAGAACAGCTCGAGGGCCTGCTGAAGCTCGCCCAATGCGTGCGCGACAACGGCGTGCCGAGCTTCCCCGACCCGAGCGCCGATGGCCGCTTCGACGTCAGCAAGGTCGCGGCCGGGCCGGATGATCCCAAACTCCAGGCGGCGATGGGCGCCTGCCGTGAGCTGAGCCGCGGTGCCCGGATCATGATCGGCGGATGAGCCACTTCCGCACCATGCTTACCGGCGGCATCGCCGCCGGGGCCGTCGCGATCGCGGGGTTTTTGTTGCTGCAGCCGGCACCTCCAACGGCTGCGCCCACCGCCCTCCCCGTCGCGACGGCCGAGATTACCCGCGGCCGCCTGGTCGATACCAAAACGGTCACCGGCACGCTGGGCTATAGCGAGCTCACCGCGCTGCGGCCGAGCCTTGCCGGTCCGTCAGCCATGGTCACCGGGCTCGCCCCGGTGGGCGCCACCATCGAGCGGGGCGAGCCGCTCTATGGCCTCGACGGCCAGCCGGCCATCCTGTTCTACGGCGCGGTGCCGCAGCACCGCACGCTGCGCTTCGATACCGATGTTCCGGTCTGGGTCGAACTCGAGCAGAGCGAGGCCGCGGTCGCGGCCGCCGAGCTGACGCTTGAGCTCGAGCAGCAGCGCCTCGCCGATGCCGAGGCCCGCCGCACCGATCTCGGCGCCCGGCTGGCCGACGCCACCGCCGACCAGCCCGCCCTGCCCGAGTTCGTTCAGCTCGCTGCCGCGATCGGCGTCGCCCGGGCCAAGCTCAAGCGGGTCGAGGAGCTCTCGGCCGCCGAGCTCACTCCGGCCGCCGACATCGCCGCTGCCGAGGCCGAACTTGCCACCGCCCGCGCCAGCTTCGCTGCCGCCATCCGCACGCTCGACAAGGATCTCGCCGCCACCGGACTCGATGCCGTCGCTGCCCGGGTGGCCATTGCCGATGCCATGGCGAAGCGCGACACCCTGCGCGATGTCCGCGATGCGCTGCGGGCCCGCGCTGGCGACACCGCCGACGTCACCCAGCTTGCCGAAAACCTCGCGGCGCTCGGCTATGTCGGGCCCCTCGCCAAGCAGGTGCGCGCCTGGCAACAGGCCGTCGGCCTCCCCGCCACCGGCATCATCGCGGTCAGCCAACTGGTGATCGCCCCCGGGCCGGTGCACATCGCCGCGCACGCTGCCTCGGTCGGCGAGACGCTGTTCGAGGCCTCGGCCGATCGCGGCTCGATCCTCGATTACTCCAGCACCGAAAAGCTGGTGACGGTGCCGCTGGCCGTCGCCGACCAGGGGCTGGCGGCAGTCGGCCGCGCCGTCACCGTCACCCTGCCCGATGATCGCGAGGTCGCCGGCACTATCTCCGAGGTCGGCTCGGTGGTGACGGACGGCAATATCGAGGTGACCATCGAAATCGCCGACCAGGCTGCGCTCGATGGGCTGGAGGTGGCGTCGGTCGATGTCGAGTTCGTCAGCGACAGCCGCGATGACGTGCTCTCGGTGCCCATCGCGGCGCTGCTTGCGCGTCCCGAAGGCGGCTTCGCCGTCGAGCTGATGCGCAATGCCGGCGGCACCCTGCTGCCGGTCGAGACCGGCCTGTTCGCTGCCGGACGGGTCGAGGTCTCGGGCGACGGCATCGCCGCGGGCGAGCGGGTCAGCGTGCCCGGATGAGCCAATCGATCGTCTCGCTGAAGAACGTCTCGCGCAGCTTTGCCGGCGGCGTCTTCGCGCTGCGCGATGTCAGCCTCGACATCGCGCGTGGTGAGCTGGTCGCCATTGTCGGCCCTTCCGGTTCGGGCAAATCCACCATGCTCAACATCATCGGCACGCTCGACCGCGCCAGCGCCGGTGAGGTCGAGATCGACGGGCTGGCCGTTGCCGAACTCGGGGACAATGACCTCTCGGCCTTGCGCGCCCACCGCATCGGCTTCGTGTTCCAGCATTTCCACCTGTCGCCGGGGGTCTCGGCGCTCGACAATGTCGCCGATGGCCTGCTCTACACCGGTACCGGCCTCAGGCAACGCCGCGAGCGGGCCGAAGCAGCGCTGGTTGAGGTCGGCCTCGCGCACCGGCTCGATCACCGCCCGCATCAGCTGTCCGGCGGCGAAAAGCAGCGTACCGCCATCGCCCGGGCGCTGGCCCGTCGTCCGGTACTGCTGCTGGCGGACGAGCCCACCGGGGCGCTCGACAGCACCTCCGGCGAAGGCGTGGTGCAGCTGTTGTTCGAGCTCCATCGCCAGGGTACCGCCGTGGTGGTGATCACCCATGATCGTGACCTCGCCGTCCGCTTCGAACGGCAGGCCGCCATGCGCGATGGGCAGTTGGTCGAAGATGCGAGGCGCGGCCAGCCATGAGCGCGCTGCAACCGGCAAAGCTGCTCGCCCTCGATATCCTCCGCCTCGCCGCCTACGGCCTGAGGGCCCGGCCGCTGCGGGTGGTGCTCTCGGCGCTCGGCATCGCCATCGGCATTGCGGCGATGATTTCGGTGGTGGGCATCTCCACCTCGAGCCGGGCCCAGCTCAACCAGCTGCTGTCCGAGCTCGGCACCAACCTGTTGAGCGCCAGCCCCGGCACTTCGCTGTTCGGCGAAGCCGCGACCATGCCGGACGAATCGATCGCCATGCTCGGCCGCATCCCCGAGGTGATGGAGGTGAGCGCCATCGGCGCCCTGCCCGATGCCAAGCTCTACCGCTCCAACCGCATCCCGGCGAGCCAGTCGGGCGGCCTCGCCGTCTACGCAGCGCGGCTCGATCTGCTCGAAACGGTGAGTGCCAGCGTCGCCGCCGGCTCCTGGCTCAACGCCGCCACCTCGACCTACCCGGCCGTGGTGCTCGGCTCCCGAGCCGCCGCCCGGCTCGGCATCGGCCGCGGCCTGATCGGCCAGCAGGTGTGGCTCGGCGGCCGCTGGTTCACCGTGGTTGGCATCCTCGCGCCGGTCTCGCTGGTGCCGATGCTCGATCTCTCGGCACTGATCGGCTGGCCGGCGGGCGAGCGCTACCTCGATTTCGAGGGCGACATCACCACGCTCTATCTCCGCACGGATCCCGATGCGGTGGAAACTGTCCGAACCCTCCTCGCCCCCACCGCCAACCCCGAGGCGCCCAACGAGGTCGACGTCTCCCGCCCCTCTGACGCGCTCGCCGCCGAGGCAGCGGCCGATGTCGCCTTCACCGGCCTGTTGCTCGGGCTCGGCGCCGTTGCGCTCTTGGTCGGCGGCATCGGCGTCGCCAACACCATGGTGATTTCGGTGCTGGAGCGCCGTGCCGAAATCGGCCTCCGCCGCTCGCAGGGCGCCACCCGCGGCCATATCCGCCTGCAGTTCTTCGGCGAGGCGCTGCTGCTCGCCCTGCTCGGCGGCGGCAGCGGCGTCCTGATCGGCGCATTGGTGACGGCGGGCTATGCCCGCGTCATGGGCTGGCCGGTCGATATCCCGCTCTGGGTGCCCTTGGGCGGGATGGTCGCGACGCTGCTGATCGGCGGCGTGGCCGGTCTCTACCCCGCGATCCGCGCCGCGCGCCTGGCGCCGACGGAAGCGCTGAGCGTGGGGTGACATGCAAGAGGCACCGGCCTCTCCATGCTCCCCTCCCCCTTGAGGGGAGGGGCGGGGGGTGGGGGTGGTG
>JAEUMC010000496.1 GCA_016793415.1 Devosia sp.
AGTGGCCGATCACATCGGCGGCGAACGTGGCACAGTATCCACAACCCGGTTACACGCACGCATCCGTATCAGATCACCAGATCGACCCGGACCGGATAGTGATCCGACCCGATATCGCCGAGCGTCCGGTAGTTGCCGGCCGTCATTCCCCGGGTCAGCACCTGGTCGATCTGGATCGCCATCCACGGCTTTGCCGCCGGCCAGGTATAGGCAAGCCCGGCATTTGCCGGCCATTGCACGGGATGGCGAAGCAGCGGCTCGATATTGTTCGACCACAGTCTCGTATCGAGGTCGCCGGCGATGATCACCGGGCCGGATTCCGTCTTGAGCTCTGCCGCCAGGGCCTCGATGTAGTCGCGGTTGTCGGCAGTAAGCCTCGCATTGGCTGGCGGCATCGGGTGGGCGACATAGACTACCAGATCGCCGAAATCGGCCCGCAGCAGCGGCAACTGCCGGCGGCCGACGTGGAGGAGCGTCCCCGCAGAAGGGCGTTTCGCATAAAGCGCCACACCGAAGACACCGAGCGTGGTGGGCGCAAAGCTGTGCGGATACTGATCCTTCAAGCCGTCCAGCGACGCCACCCATTCCGGCGTCGTCTCGACAGCGGCGAAAATGTCGGTCTGCTGTTCCCGCACCAGCGCCAGGACGCGATCATGCTGATCGTTGTCGCAAAGCACGTTGGCGACGACCAAGCTGACGGGCTGCCCCGGCGCCGTCTCAGGCAGCACCGGACGATCAATGATCCGGACCGCGATCGGCACCATAGTCGCCGCCACGACGATGCCGGCAAAGCCAACCAATCGAAGGTCTTTGAGCGCCACGACGGCGGCGAAGCCGATGATCGCCGCAACGGCGAGTTGCACCCGAAATGGCGCGATCATGTCGCCGGGCCAGGGGCCGAGTAGCGGGACCAGGGCGAGGCCGAGGAGCGCAAGCAATGCCAGGGCAGCCGCGATCCGCAGCGCCGTCACGGCCAGTTTCCAACCCAAAGGATGCCTCCCGTAGCGCCCGACAGCAGGCAAGACGTCAATTGCGTCGGCAGAAAGGTGTTGGGCCGGCGATGGCGCCAAGATGTCCAAGTAGATGGTTGCTATGCAGCTGCCGGAGGCGGCAAAGGACCTTCGCTTGACGGAACGCCGGTACCCACCAATAGTCGCGACAGTATTGGACCATCGGCCGCTGCTTGGCCGCTGTCGACCAGGTGACGCACCGCCATGATAATCGGCGACCGACTGGAGTTCGTCTTCATCCACAATCCCAAATGTGCGGGAACGGCGTTGCGCTCGGTCCTCATGCCGTTCGACACGACCGGAAATCTCTTCTGGATGCATGACACGTGCAACGGGCACAAGATCGACAAGGCCCACATGCCGCTCTTCCTGCTGAAGCAGCGATTTCCGGAGTATTTTGGCCTCCTGTCGCGCTACCTGACCTTCATGGCGGTGCGAAATCCGTTCACGCGCGCCATCTCGGCCTTCAACGAGACGCACCAGGAGCTGTACGTGGCGTACGCGGGAGGCGAGAGTCTCTCGCGCTACCGCTATGAACTGAACCGGTTCTTCGAAGACCTGACAGAGTCCGAAATAAACGGCTGGAGCTTTGCCCACCGCCACTTCGTCAGGCAGGCGGACTTCTGCTTTCTGGGCCGCAAGCGATACGTCGACATCACGCTGCGCTGCGAGTCGCTGGTCGAGGATGTGGCCAAGGTGGGCCTCTTCGCCCCCGATCTTGCCGCGGCCCTTGCCACCGTTCCACAGACTCACCAACGACCGATCGGCCACCGGCCCGCCGAGCTCCTCAATCATTTGGCTGTAAAACGAATAGTCGATCTGTATGATCGCGATTTCGCGCTGTTCGGATACTCAAGATCGCCGCTTACGGCTTGAGCAAGCGGCCCATAAAATTGTTGCACCGCGCACGATCGACAGAGCGTTGCGTCGCTCCTTCCCGTCGGATACTGTAAAACTCCGCCATTGGGAGGCAATGACATCCAATGAACAAGCAAGCTTGGGTTAGTCTTCTCAGCGCCTCAACTCTGCTTTCGGGCGCCATGACCCCCGTAGTCGCCAAGAGCACGATAATGCTCCCGGCGAGCTGCGCAGCGATCATGCGCGAAGAGCCCATGAGCGATGCGGAGATCAAGGCGTGCTTTGCGCACCTGATCCTGATGATCAAGCAATCGGGCGACAAGACCATCGTCTTCAATGGCGGAGGCGGCAGCGGCAGCGCTGGCCCGAGAGGCCCGGCCGGCAACGATGGCGCAACCGGTGCGACCGGACCAACCGGGCCGACAGGGCCGGGCGGCGATACAGGCGCCACGGGGCCAACGGGCGACACGGGATCGACTGGCCCCACAGGACCAACCGGACCGACTGGGTCAACTGGGTCAACTGGATCGACAGGAGCTACCGGACCGACGGGACCAACCGGACCGACAGGCTCAATCGTCAACTAGCCCGCCGTGCCCTGGCCAGCATTCTAGTGTGCGCCTGCACAGCTACGGCAGGCGCCCTAGTGCTGCGCCGACCCTCAACAATGATCTTGTGACATGGACCGCGCTCGCCTCTGCCTCAACATGATCGTTCGCAATGAGGCGAAGATCATTCGGCGGGCACTGGAGTCCGTCAGTGAGCACATTGCGTACTGGGTGATCAGCGACACCGGATCGTCGGACGCTACCAAGGAGGTAATCGCTTCGTTCTTTGCCGAGCGGGGCATCCCGGGCGAGTTCCACGACAGTCCTTTCGACACGTTCGAGGGCGCCCGCAACCGCGCCCTCGATGCAGCCCGAGCCTCGCGGGGAGAGTTCGAGTACATCCTGCTGATGGATGCCGACATGCAGCTTCGCGTCGAAAATCCGCAGTTCCGCGAGCAACTGGCTGCGCCTCTCTACCTCGCGCTGCAAAGGTCGAGCATCAGCTACTGGAATGCACGATTGCTGCGGCGTGACATGCCCTATCGATACCGAGGGGTGACGCACGAGTACCTGGATGGCGCCGGCGAAGCGCTGCATCTGGAGGGCATCTGGTTTGAGGATGGCGCCGATGGCTCCAACCGGTCAGGCAAGTTCGAGCGAGACATCCGGTTGCTGCTCGAGGGCCTGGCAAGGGAGCCGGATAATGGTCGCTACGCCTACTATCTGGCGCAAAGCTACCGAGATGCGGGCCAGGTCGAGCTGGCGGCCCAGACATACGCGCTTCGGTTCGAAATGGGCGGCTGGGACGAGGAGCGCTGGAGCGCGTTGCTCAACGAAGCGCGTTGCCGGCTTTGGCTGGGTGATGAGGCCGGATTCCTGGACACCGCAAGCCGCGCGTTCGCTTTCCGGACACACCGCGCGGAGCCGCTCTACGATCTGGCCCAGTTCCATCGCAAGCAAGGCCAGTACGAGACGGCGATGATGTTCTGCGACCTCGCGTCTCACATCCCGCGTCCAGCCAATGATCGTCTGTTCATCGAGGATCGGGTGTACGCGTACGGTATCCGGCAGGAAATCTCGATCTGCGGCTTTTACTGTTCCACGAAGAGGCACAAGGAGTTGGGCCGGCTCGCTTGCAACGAGCTCGCGATGGATCCTGCAGTGCCGGACGAAGTGCGGGCCAAGGCGCGCGAGAACCTGGTTTTCTACGCCAAGCAAGCCAAGGAGCTGATGCCATCGTGGCATGATCAGCAACTGGCCTGGGTTCCTCCGGTCGAGGGCCACGCAACCAACCCCTCCGTGGTCAATGACGATGGCTACTACCGCATCGTCGTCCGCGTGGTGAACTTCACGACAACGAACGGTATCGACTACGAAACACCGGCCGGCGCTCCGATCCGCACCCTAAACTTCCTGTTGCAGCTCGACGAACAACTGACGGCCGTGACATCGGCAGAGATCCTGCCGCCTGCCGACTTCCCCGATCCACGGTTTGAAATGGTGCGCGGCTTCGAAGACCTGAGGCCGTTCCGCTGGCGCGACCGGCTGTGGGGCGTCGCGACCGTACGGGAACTCAACAGCAGCGGCTGGTGCCAGATGGTGATCGCCCAAATCGACAGCAGTGCACCCGGCGGCACCCGGATGACTGATTGGCGAGTGCTGGCGACCGATGGGACCAAGCGCCACGAAAAGAACTGGATGCCACGCGTGGTGGAAGATCGGCTTGAGTTTGTCTACTCGGCAGACCCCACCAGGATCGTCGACCACGAGGGGCAGTTGATCCACCAGACCAGCCCCGAAGCGGCGCTCGGCCACTTGCGCGGCGGCTCTCAGCTTATCTCGTTTGACGATGGCTGGCTGGCGCTGACCCATGAGGTCGCCATGGTCGGTGGCGGGCGCAACTACCTGCACCGGTTTGCATGGTTCGATCGATCTGATCGGCTCAGGCGGATCAGCGAGCCGTTCCATCTGGGCGGTCGAGGGGTATCATTCGCCGCCGGACTGGCGTGGCACAACGACGGCGAGAGACTGATCGTCAGCTATGGCGTTCAGGACTCCACGGCCTGGTTGGCCACCGTCCTCGCGACCGACGTCAGAGCGGCGATCCTGCCCGCCGACGATGTTGCGAAGGCAGCGGGCGCGACACAGTATCCACAATCCGGCTAAGGGCACGCATCCGTATCTGATCACCAAGTCGGCCCGGACCGGATCGAGATCCGGCCGATGCAGACAGGCGGATCGGATCAACCCGACCCGAGGCGGGAGCGCTCTAGCCTTCCTAGTTCGTCGGCCACGTGCATCGCTGCACGCCGGTTGAGCAGCACGACCCACGTCAGGAATGCCGCGGTCAGGCCGGCGGCAACGAGCACGAACAGGCCGCTATCCGGCTCGGCGGCAAGGGTGCCGCCATAGACCATGGCGAAGCCGGGCAGCATCGGCGCGACGTACCAGAGCCAAGCCAGGCGCAGCAGCCGGTGTTCACGCCGCAATCGCCGCGTGAGGTGATCGAGGCTGGTCTCGGCCAGGTCATCGGGGGCCGTTCGGCCGCTGATCAGAAACCAGGCCGCGGAAACGAAGAGGCCGAGGGGCAGCGCTGCAAACCCGAGGGCGCGGACCAGCTCGGCCGGCTCACCAGCATGCTGCAAGGCAAGCCCGCACATCACCAGCAGAACCAGCGAGGCGATGCCGCCAGCGACGAGTTCCAGGATGTTGCGACGAAGCGCAACGCCCTGCACCTCGGCATCGCGCCGGCGCAGATCGGCGAGCGACGGGGTGGCGGTGGCTGCAGGTTGCTCCAGCCAATAATCATGCGGGGTGGTCATCGTGATGCACTCCTGTCGAAATGGTTTGCCAGCAACCGCTTGATGCGGTGGATGCGCGTCGCCACCGCACCGGCCGACAGGCCGGTGACCTCGGCGATAGCAGCCGCATCCTCGCCCTCGAGGTAGAGCAGCATGACCTGCCGATCGAGCGGTTCCAGCCGGCGCAGCAGTTGGTGGATGCGGGCGAGCGTCAGCCGATCGGACACCTCGTCTTCCGGAGACGGCACCGGGACCTGGTTGCCCGCCCGTTCGAGGTCCTCGAGGCTGAGCACCTTGCTGCCGCGCATCGACCGGCGAACATGGTCGGCGGCCACGTTGTGCGCGACGCGATAGACCCAGGTTTTCAGCGAACAGCGGCCATCGAAGCTGGCGAGGCTGCGCCACAATTGCAGGTGGATATCCTGCAGCAGGTCTTCTCGCGTGGCCGGCCGCCACTCGTAGCCGGAGGCGAGCCGCTGCAATGCCGGGCCGAAGCGGTTTGCCGCCAGCGCATAGCGCGCATCGGCGTCGGCAGCCATGATCGCGGGCGTATCGTTCGGGCTATGTGTCGTGCTCATAACCCAATAGTCGACGCGCCGCGGCTTTTCTTACGGCCCGATCGAACCGGCTGCGGCTGCCGGATATCGGCCCGTGACGGCCTTAGCCGAAGACGCTGGCGCCGCGATCCGCCGTTCCCACCAGCGCCCGGAAGCCGGCGAACAGTTCGCGGCCCATGCCGTAGTGCTCACGGCGGAGATCCTCGGTGGCCGGCGTGCGGGAGAAGAACTCCTTCTCGTCGCCGATGAAGGTGAGCGTGCCCTCATTGGCATCGAGGCGGATCAGGTCGCCGTCGCGGATCTTGGCGATGGCGCCGCCGTCGCTGGCTTCCGGCGTCATGTGGATGGCAGCCGGGATCTTGCCCGAGGCGCCGGACATCCGGCCATCGGTGACCAGCGCGACCTTGTGGCCACGATCCTGCAGGATGCCGAGCTGCGGGGTGAGCTTGTGGAGCTCGGGCATGCCCACCGATTTCGGGCCCTGGAAGCGGACCACGGCGATGACGTCGCCATTGAGCTCGCCGTTCTTGAAAGCGGCCTGCAGGCCTTCCTGGGTGTGGAAGACGCGCGCCTTGGCCTCGACGACGCGGTTCTCGGGCTTCACCGCGGAGACCTTGATCACCGACTTGCCGATATTGCCCGAGAGCACCTTGAGGCCACCATTGGCGGAGAAGGCATCCTTCACCGGCGCCAGCACCTTGGGGTTGCCGGAGACGGCGGGCGACGGGGTAAAGCTGAGCTTGTCCTCGAGGAGCTTGGCTTCGACGGTGTAACCGGAGAGGCCGGCGCCCCAGACGGTCTTGACGTCTTCGTGCAGGTACCCGGCCTCGAGCAGCTCGCGGATCAAGAAGCCCATGCCGCCCGCGGCGTGGAAGTGGTTCACGTCGGCGATGCCGTTGGGATAGACGCGAGCCAGCAGCGGCACGCCGCCCGACAGATCCGACATATCCTCCCAGGTGACCTTGAGGCCGGCCGCGGCGGCGATGGCGACGAGGTGCATGGTGTGGTTGGTGGAGCCGCCGGTGGCCAGCAGGCCGACGAGGCCGTTGACGATGGCCTTCGCGTCGACGATGTGGCCGATCGGCGTGTAATCGTTGCCCTCGGCGGTGAGCGACAGGGCGCGCTTGGCCGCCTCGCGGGTCAGCGCCTCGCGCAACGGGGTGTTGGGGTTGACGAAGCTGGCGCCCGGCAGATGCAGGCCCATGATCTCCATCAGCATCTGGTTGGAGTTGGCGGTGCCGTAGAAGGTGCAGGTGCCGGGCGAGTGGTAGGACTTGGCCTCGGATTCCAGCAGCTCGGCGCGGCCGACCTTGCCCTCGGCGTAAAGCTGGCGAACCTTGGCCTTTTCGTCATTGGAGATGCCGGTGGGCATCGGCCCGGCGGGCACGAATACCGCAGGCAGGTGCCCGAAGGTGAGTGCGCCGATCATCAGGCCGGGGACGATCTTGTCGCAGATGCCGAGGTAGACCGCGGCATCGAACATGTTGTGGCTGAGCGCAATCGCCGTCGCCATGGCGATGACGTCGCGGCTGAACAGGCTGAGGTCCATGCCCGGCTGGCCCTGGGTAACGCCGTCGCACATGGCCGGCACGCCGCCCGCCACCTGCGCCGTGGCGCCGATCTGGCGGGCCGCATCCTTGATGATTTCCGGATAGGTCTCGTAGGGCTGATGGGCGCTCAGCATGTCGTTGTAGGAGGTGACGATGCCGAGGTTCAGCGCCTTCGAACCGGCTAGCTTGGCCTTGTCGGACGGGGAGCAGGCGGCAAAGCCATGCGCCAGGTTCCCGCAGGCGAGGGCCGCGCGGTGCACGCCCTGGACCCGCGCGCCCTCAATACGATCGAGATACTCACGACGCGAACCGGCGCTCCGGGCCGCGATGCGGTCGGTGACTTCCTGGACGATCTTGACGACGGACATTTCATGCTCCTTGGGGGAGCGCCACAACCTTGGTTGGTCGCCCGTTCGAACCGGAAAAGTCTGCAACTTTTCCTGAACAGGCTCCGTGCACGGTCTAGGGGCTCCAGAAGATAGTCAGCGGTGTCTGGCTTTGACGCAGAATAGACCTGATCGGCATGTCCTCAACGGGACCATCCGACGCAGCCTGCTCCAGCGTCGCCAGCTTCTCCTCCCCCTCGATATGCAGATAGAGCCCCGAAGCGTCGAGAAGGCGCTTCAGGACCAGCGTCACCCGGGGTTCTCCTGCCCCCGGTGCCCGGATGGCGAGGGCCGGCCCCTCGCCGGTCAGCGCCGCGGCGAGGTTGTCGCCGCCGGGAAAGAACGATGCGGTGTGGCCGTCATTGCCCATGCCGAGGATCACCGCGTCGAACGGCGTCGGCAGGGCTTTGACCGCCATGTTGGTGCGGGCGATCGCAGCATCGGTCGGCTCGTCGCCGCCCGAGTAGAGCGGCACGAAATGCGCCGAAGCGGCCGGCCCCTGCAGCAGCCGCTCGTTGCCCAGCAGGGCGTTCGAGCGATCGTTGGTCTCGTCGACCCAACGCTCGTCGACCAGGGTCACGGTGACCTTCTCCCAGTCGATGTCCTTGCGGCGGCCCAGCACGGCAAAGAACCGCGCCGGAGTGGAGCCGCCGGAGACGGCGAGCACCGCCTGCCCGCGGGCGGCGATGCCATCGTTCAGATGCTCGGCTACGGTCTCGGCGAGAGCGAGCGCCAGGTCTTCCTTGGTGCCGAAGCTGCGCCGGGTCGCGTTCAATGCCCATCCTCGTGCCAGGTGCGGCCGTCGCGTTCGATCAGCGCAATGGCGCCGGTCGGGCCCCAGGTGCCGGCAGTGTAGGTCTGCGGGGCATCGCTCGCCAGATCCCAGCCGTTGCGGATCGGATCGACCCATTCCCAGGCCGCCTCGAGCTCGTCGCGGCGCATGAACAGCGTCTGCTGGCCGCGGATGACGTCGAGCAGCAGGCGCTCGTAGGCTTCCGGAGTGCGCTCGGCGAAGGTCTCGGCGAAGCTCAGGTTCAACGGCACTTCGCGCAGGCGCATGCCGCCGGGGCCCGGATCCTTGATCATCAGGAACAGCTTGACGCCTTCGTCGGGCTGGATGCGGATCACCAGCCGGTTGGGCTTGGGTGCGCCTTGGGCGTGGTCGAACATCGAGTGCGGGATGTTGCGGAACTGGATGACGATTTCCGAGGCGCGCGACACCAGCCGCTTGCCGGTGCGGATGTAGAACGGCACGCCCGACCAGCGCCAGTTCTCGATTTCGGCCTTGATGGCGACGAAGGTCTCGGTGCGCGAGCCCTTCTTCTCCTCGGGCAGCTCGTCCTGGTAGCTGGCAACGGCGGTGCCATCGACGCTGCCGCCGCGATACTGGCCGCGCACGGTGACGCGGCCGACATCGGCGCCGTTGATCGGCTTCAAGGAGCGCAGCACCTTGAGCTTTTCGTCGCGCAGCGCGTTGGCGGCATCGGAGGCCGGAGGCTCCATGGCAACGAGGCAGAGCAGCTGGATGATGTGGTTCTGCACCATGTCGCGCAGCGCACCGGACTCATCGTAGTAGCCGCGCGTGCCGGCGCCGACCGACTCCGCCACGGTGATCTGCACGTGGTCGATATGCGCCGAATTCCAGATCGGCTCGAACAGGATGTTGGCAAAGCGCAGTGCAAGCAGGTTCTGCACCGTCTCTTTGCCGAGGTAGTGATCGATGCGGTAGACCTGATCTTCCTTGAAGATCTTGGACACCTCGTCGTTGATCTCGATCGAGGAGGCGAGGTCGTGGCCGAGCGGCTTTTCGATCACCACGCGCGCGTCGCGCCGGTAATAACCCTTCTTGAGGATGTACTCGCAGGTCGGCCCGAACAGGTCGGGCGCAATGGCGAGGTAGAAGGCGCGGACCACCTTGGGATCCTCGCGCAGGTTCTTACTCAAATCGCCCCAGTGGGCCTCGTCGGTGACGTCGTTGGGGACGTAGGAGAAGGTGCCGATGAAGCGGTCGATGGTCTTCTTGTCCTGGTAGGACTTCTCGACGAAGGTCTCGATCGACTCGCGGGCGAGCTTCTGGAATTCGGCATCGGTCAGCTTGGTGCGCGACACGCCGATGATGCGGCTCTGCTCGTCGAACTGGCCATCCTTGAAGCGATGATAGAGCGCCGGGATCAGCTTGCGCTTGGTGAGGTCGCCGGTCGCGCCGAACACCACGTAATCGAAGGGCTGGACCGGGATGATACGGCTGGACACGCTCTTCAAGCTCCTATCGAGGTAGTTCATGGCAACTCAATTCAGGCGAAGTTCTGCTTTGCAAGGATGACGGCGCCGTGCAGCGGCTCGTCGACGGGGCGGACGATGAAGTCGCCATGGCGCTCGATCATCAGCGGATAGAGGCGGGTGCCGAAGCCGCCGACGGCGGCCATGCGGGTGACGCCGCGCGCCTTGAACCAGCGCACATAGGTGTCGATGTAGCTGAGCTCGAGCTCCATCAGTTCCCGCGCAACCGGATCGCCCTGTTCATAATAGTCGAAGAACAGCGGGATCAGCGCGCCGAATTCGGCGGGGGCGCGGCCGAGCAGGGTCGAGGGGGCGCCGTTGCCTGATGGCATCGGCCCGCGCGGGTCCTGCGGGAAAGACCAATCCATCACCGTATCGATCGAGCCGCCGAGCCTGTCGATCACCGCCTGGGTGAGCGGCGAGGCGGGGACCAGGCCGTCGGCGGCTTCCACCGAGCGACGCACCAGCTCGCGGCCGAGGATGGCGCCACTCATCTGGTCGCCGATCTGGAAGCCCCAGCCGCCGCACTGGTGGCGCTGGCCATTGACCAGGGCCATGGCGGCCGAGCCGGTGCCGACGATGATCACCGCGCCATCTTCGCCACCATGAGCGCCGGCGCGCGCAATATCGATGTCGTCGTAGACACGAACCTTGGCGAAGGGCCAGGGGCGCTGCTCGAAAGCTTCGCGCGCTGAAGGCAGGCGGCCGCCGGCCATGCCGAAACAGGCGTAGGTGTTCGCGGCTTCGGCAATATCGATGCCGGCTTTGCGGAACACCTCTTTGGTGCCTTCGGTAATGGAGCGAAACGCCGGCTCGCCGGCTTCGATCTGCAGGTTCGAGCGACCACCGGCGGCGTCGGCCAGGGTTTCGAGGTTCTCATTAGCGAGGCGGATACGGCAGTTGGTGCCGCCACCATCCACCCCGAGATAGTACCTAGGCACCGAACGCGCACTCCTTCGCGACAACTCATGGCTTGCCGACCCAGGAGCCCCCCGAGTCCGGCGCGGACCTTAATGCCAAAGGTTTCTAGACGAAAGTAGAATAAGCGAAGCCAAGCCGATGGAAAGGTCGCTTGCCGCATGGCTCGCATGCGGACAGAGTCCGTCGCCGATGGATCGAAGCAGCCGCAAGCGCATTGCCTGAAGGCAGCGAAGACGGCAAGGAGGCCAACAAATGGGTCACGTTCTGGTGCTGGGCGGGGCGCGCTCGGGCAAGACCGGCTTTGCCGAACGGCTGGCGATGCGGGCCGGACTGCGCCCGGCCTATCTGGCGACCGCTGAGGCGCTCGATGCCGAAATGCGCGAGCGGGTGGCGAGCCACAAGCAGCAGCGGGCCCAGGCCTTCGCCACCATCGAGGAGCCGCTGCGGCTGAGCGCCGCCATCACCGAGGCCGCCAAATCGCATGATGCGATCCTCGTCGATTGCCTGACGCTGTGGATCACCAACCTGATCGTCGCCAACGAAAACGTGGCGGCGGCGGTGGACGAGTTGCTGGCGACGCTCATGGCGACAACCAGCGCCCGGGTGATTCTGGTGTCCAACGAAGTCGGCCTCGGCATCGTGCCGGACAATGCCATGGCGCGGATGTTCCGCGACCTCGCCGGCTCGGCGCATCAGCGGATCGCCGAGATCTGCGACGATGCGTACTTTGTGGTGGCCGGGCTGCCGATGGTGCTGAAAGGCAAAGCACCCGAGGCAGGCGTGACTGAAATACGGGTGCATGAGGCGTGAGGGCCGTCTCGCTCGGCTAGCTCAGCCGCCACACCACCAGCGCCACCAGCACGGTCACCGCCAGCGTCAGGTTCAGCGTCACG
Organism: Devosia sp.; assembly: GCA_016793415.1. Classification (GTDB taxonomy): domain Bacteria; phylum Pseudomonadota; class Alphaproteobacteria; order Rhizobiales; family Devosiaceae; genus Devosia_A. The sequence continues at coordinate 11,805 of JAEUMC010000496.1, forward strand.
GCGTAAAGCTTCAGCGACCGGTCGATGTCGTCGGCCCCGAGTTCCGCTCGGCCATCGCCGAAGCTCGGAAGATCCACCAGTTCGCCATCGTAGCTGCGCGGGCCGCCGAGGCGGAAGCCCAGGGCGCCGGCCATGGCGGCTTCGGGCCAGCCGGCATTGGGGCTCTCGTGCTTTTCGGCATCGCGCAGCGCCGT
>JAEUMC010000049.1 GCA_016793415.1 Devosia sp.
TTCGGCTCCGATGGTCAACTGCTGCCTCAGATGCGGTCTCCAACACTGTGAGGGTCAAGAGCGGGATGCGGATTCTCCCGACGGCTCGCGGAGGGGTTGACCTTCCCACTGTGGGAAGGTGCACACCGTCAGCGCGAAGCCGGTGCTGCGCCCTTATTTGGAGTCCGAAATGCCTGAACCAATGACCCGGAGAACCTTCCTCGGTGCCGTCGCCGCTGCTGGCGCTGCGACTTGCCTTCCCGCCCTCGCGGCGCCGCCGTCACAGCGGCTGATCGTCGGTCGCCGCACCATTGAGGTGCTGGGCAAGTCGGCGGAGGTCTATGGTGTAACCGACGGCAACGGTCGCAGCGGCCTCCTGCTCGAGCCGGGCGAGCGCTTCAGCGTGGCGCTGGAGAACACGCTGCGCGAAGCGACCACCGTCCACTGGCACGGGATGACGCCTGCCCCTGAACTCGATGGCATCGCCGAGACCGGCTACGTCGCACCGTTGGCAGCAGGGGAAGTGCGGAATTTCGACTTCGTCCCCCGCTCCGGCACACACTGGATGCACTCGCATCATGGGCTGCAGGAGCAGTCGCTGCTCACTGCACCGCTGATCGTGCGCGAAGCCGATGGCCTCGATGCACAGGAGGTCACCCTGTTGCTCAACGATTTCAGTTTCCGCGACCCCGCCGAGATTCTCGCCGGACTTACGGGAGAGGCGGGCATGGACCATGGCGGCGGCGGCATGGCCGGCATGGACCACGGCAGCACGGCGCCGATGGATCACTCGGCGATGGCCGGTATGGACCTCAACGATGTGGAGTACGACGCCTTCCTCGCCAATGATCGGACGCTCGAGGATCCTGAGGTCATCCGCACCGAGCGGAACGGCCGGGTGCGGCTTCGCATCATCAACGGCGCGTCCGCCACTGCGTTCTGGATCGACCTCGACGGTCGTGAGGCTACGGTCCTCGCCGTCGACGGCAACCCGGTGCAGCCGCTGACCGGCAGCCGCTTCCCGCTGGCCCAGGCGCAGCGGCTCGACCTGCTGGTCGAGGTTCCCTCAGGCGCCGTCGTGCCGGTGTTCGCCCGGCGCGAGGGCGACGTGGCCCGAAGCGGCATCATCCTCGCGGCGCCCGGCGCCGGCGTCACGAAGTACGCCGGAGCCACCGAACTGGCCGAGGCGCCCGTCGATATGTCGCTGGAGCAACGGCTGGTCGCCGCCGCGCCGCTCAGCTCTCGGCCGATCGATCACCAGTTGATGGTCATGCTGGGCGGCGCGATGACGCCGTACGTCTGGACCCTCAACGACAAGATCTGGCAACAGCGGCAAAAGCTCGAGGTGAAGTCGGGCCAGCGCGTCGCGCTCGGCTTCATGAACCACTCGATGATGGCCCACCCCATGCATCTGCATGGCCACCATTTCCAGGTGACCGAGGTCAACGGGGCCCGCATCGCCGGCGCCATGCGGGACACCGTGCTGGTCCCGCCGAACGGCACGGTGACGGTCGAATTCGACGCCGACAATCCTGGGCGCTGGCTCTACCACTGCCACAACCTCTACCACATGATGGCCGGCATGATGTCGGAGCTGGTCTACGTCTGATCAAATGAAAAGGGGCACCGGTGGCGCCCCTTCTTCAGTTTCGGGCCGCGCCGCTCAGCCACGCAGCTGCGGCGTGTAGCCGGCCTCCTGGATCGCCTCGGCAAAGCTGGCGGCCGGCTTGGCGCTCTCGATCTTCACGGCCAGGCCGGCGAGGTCGATCTTCACCGCCGCCGCGCCGTCGACGCTTTTGACCGCCCGCTCGACCGTCGCCACGCAATGGCTGCAGGTCATGTCGCTCACTTCGAAATTGTACATGTTCGTCATCCTTCTGGTTGGATGCGAGTGAAGCTGGGGCTTCCAACCGTGGGAGGGTCAAGCCCGTTTCGTCGACGAGCGAATAGATTGTCGGAGGTCTTGACCCTCCCATCGTTGGAAGGATTAGATGGTGGGGCAGTCACACGAGAGGACTGCTTTCATGTCTACCCATCTTCCAGCATCGGCGCCGCCGGGCACATCGGCCGCGACGCTCCGCGCCACCTCGTTCCAGATCGAGGGCATGACCTGCGCCTCCTGCGTGGCGCGGGTCGAAAAGGCCATTCGCGCCGTGCCTGGCGTTGCCTCGGCGAATGTGAACCTTGCCACCGAGCGCGCCACCGTCGAGTTCTCGGCCAAGCCGGATCCACGCGGCGTTATTGCCGCCATCGCCAAGGCCGGCTACGCGACGCGTGAGGAAACCATCGAGCTCACCATCGAAGGCATGACCTGCGCCTCCTGTGTATCGCGCATCGAGAAGGCGCTGGCCGCCGTGCCCGGGGTCATCTCGGCTTCAGTGAACCTGGCGACCGAGAAGGCCGTCGTCGTCGCGGCAAGCGGCGCGGTGACGCGTGCGGCACTCGAGGCGACGGTGCGGGCCACCGGCTATGCGGTGGTCAAGCCGGCCGCGACCCAGCCGAGCGACGCCCCGGAGGATCGCAGGGAGGCCGAGCTTCGGCACCTGCGCAACGCCCTGGCGCTCGCCGCAGTGATGACCGTGCCGCTGTTCGTGATGGAGATGGGGTCGCACTTCGTGCCGGCCATCCACGACTGGATCATGCGCAATATCGGCATGACCAACAACCTCTACCTCCAGTTTGCCCTGGCGACGGTCGTGCTGTTCGGCCCCGGGCTGCGCTTCTTCAAGAAGGGCATCCCCAACCTCGTTCGCCTGGCGCCCGACATGAACTCGCTCGTGGTGCTCGGCACCAGCGCCGCCTGGGGCTATTCGGTGGTTTCGACCTTCGCGCCCGCAGTGCTGCCGGCAGGAACCAGCTATGTCTACTACGAGGCGGCGGCGGTGATCGTGACGCTGATCCTCCTCGGCCGCTACCTCGAGGCGCGGGCCAAGGGGCGGACCAGCCAGGCGATCAAGCGGCTGGTCGGGCTGCAGCCGAAGACGGCGCGCGTCGTCCGCAATGGCGCTGCGCTCGAGCTGCCGCTCGAGCAGGTGGTGGTCGGCGACCTCGTCGAGATCCGGCCGGGCGATCGCGTTCCGGTCGATGGCGTGGTCGCGTCCGGCGAGTCGCACATCGACGAGTCGATGATCTCGGGCGAGCCGCTGCCGGTCCGCAAGCGCGTCGGCGACGAAGTCGTGGGCGGCACCATCAATCGTACCGGCGCCTTCACCTTCGCGGCCACCAAGGTCGGCGCCGATACGGTGCTGGCGCAGATCATCCGCATGGTCGAGGCCGCCCAGGGCAGCAAGCTGCCGATCCAGGCGCTGGTCGACAAGGTCACCGCCTGGTTCGTTCCGGCAGTGATCGGGGTGGCGGTGCTGACCTTTGCCGCCTGGCTGGTGTTCGGGCCGTCGCCGGCGCTGACCTTTGCGCTCGTCAATGCCGTGGCAGTGCTGATCATCGCCTGCCCATGCGCCATGGGGCTGGCGACGCCAACCTCGATCATGGTCGGCACCGGCAGGGCGGCTGAACTCGGCGTGCTGTTCCGCAAGGGTGATGCGCTGCAATCGCTCCGTGCTGCCCAGGTGGTGGCGCTCGACAAGACCGGGACCCTGACCCAGGGGCGCCCGGCGCTTACCGACGTCCTCGTCAGCGAAGGGTTTGAGCGGGACGAAGTGATCGCACTGGTCGCCAGCGTCGAAACCAAGTCGGAGCACCCGATCGCTGAGGCCATCGTGGCCGCGGTCCCCACCGAACGGCTGCAGCCGGTGACGGATTTCGCAGCCGATCCGGGCTTCGGCGTCACCGGACGTGTCGGCGGTCGTGCCGTACTGATCGGCGCCGATCGGGCGATGGCGCGCGCCGGCATCGATGTGGCGACGTTCGCGGAGCAAGCCAGGGCGCTGGGCGACGAAGGCAAGTCGCCGCTCTATGCCGCAATCGACGGTCGCCTGGCTGCGATCATCGCGGTCTCCGATCCGATCAAGGAGACCTCGGCCGAGGCCATCGCGGCGCTGCATGCGCTTGGCCTCAAGGTGGCGATGATCACCGGCGACAATCGTCGCACCGCCGACGCGGTCGCCGCGCGCCTGGGGATCGATGAAGTGGTGGCCGAGGTGCTTCCCGACGGCAAGGTGGCGGCGCTCCAGTCGCTGAGGGCATCGGGACGCCAGGTGGCCTTTGTCGGCGACGGCATCAACGATGCCCCGGCACTGGCCGAGGCTGATGTCGGCATCGCCGTCGGCACCGGCACCGACATCGCCATCGAGAGCGCCGACGTGGTGCTGATGTCGGGCGACCTGCGTGGCGTCGTCAACGCTATCGCACTGTCCAAGGCGACCATCCGCAACATCCGGCAGAACCTGTTCTGGGCCTTCGCCTACAATGTCACGCTGATCCCGGTGGCGGCCGGGCTGCTCTACCCGGTCAACGGCACGCTGCTGTCGCCGGTAATTGCTGCCGGCGCCATGGCGCTGTCGAGCGTCTTCGTGCTCGGCAACGCGCTGCGGCTCAGGGGCTTCAAGGCGCCGCTGCGCGCCACCTCCGGGGGCGGCGCCACGCCGGCCCCGGCAGTGGAACACCTCGAACTCGCACGGAGTGCATCATGAATATC
>JAEUMC010000548.1 GCA_016793415.1 Devosia sp.
GGACAGGCGACAACGCTCGATACGATCTTCCGGCTCGCCTCGCTGTCAAAGCCGGTCACTGCCACCGCTTGCCTCGCCATGGTCGACCGCGGGGAGTTGCGGCTCGACGACGTGATCACGCGCTTCCTGCCGCAGTTCCGGCCGCGCCTCGCCGATGGCAGCACGCCCGATATCACCATCCGGCAATTGCTCACCCATACCTCCGGCCTCACCTATCGTTTCGCCCAGTGGCCCGGCGGTTCCTATCACCTCGCCAACGTCTCCGATGGGCTCGACCAGCCCGGCCTCGACATGGAGGAAAACCTCCGCCGCATCGCTTCAGCGCCGTTGCAGTTCGCGCCGGGCACCCAGTGGGGCTATGCTGTCGGCATCGATGTGCTGGGGCATATCCTCGCGGTGGTGCGCGGCACGACTTTGGGCGCGGTGATCGCCGACCTGGTGACCGGACCGCTCGGCATGCGCGACACCGGCTTCACCGTCGCCGATCGCCAGCGGTTGAGCCTCGCCTATGCCGACAACCCCGATGGTGCGCCGGTGCCGATGGACGCAACGCACTCAGTGCCGCGGCCAACCGAGCCGCCGACGCTCTATTCGCCAGCGCGCGTGCTCGATCCGCGCTCCTTCCAGTCGGGCGGGGCCGGCCTTACCGGCACCGCGCCGGACTTCGCCAAATTCCTCGAAGCGCTGCGCACCGGCCACCCGCAGCTGCTCAGGCCACCCACCCGCGCGGCGGCGCTTCGCAACCAGATCGGGGACCTCGCCGGCGATGCCGGCGGCAGCGGCTGGCGCTTCGGCTTCCTCAGCGGCGTGCTGGTCGACCCGAGATTGGCGGCGACGCCGCAATCGGCGGGGACGTTCTACTGGGGCGGCGCGCACGGCAACACCTGGTTCCTCGATCCGGAGCGCCAACTGAGCTTTGTCGGTCTCACCAACACCGCCGTAGAAGGTGTAGATGGTCGCTTCCCGCGCGAAGTGCGCGACGCGATCTATGGCGTGTGAGACCAAACCAATGAACCAGTCTGCCTTCAGCCTCGAGCGGCGCAACGTCATCGTCACCGGCGCCAATACCGGCATCGGCCAGGGCATTGCCCTGGCGATCGCCGAGGCCGGCGGGCACGTCATCGGCATTGCCCGCTCGTCGATGGATGAAACGGCCGACCTGATCGCACGGGCAGGGGGCGAGCTTACCCCGATCCACTGCGACCTCGGCGACACCTCGGCAGCGCGGGCGCTGCTGGCCGAACTGCTCGCCCGGCATGGTCCGGTGCATGGGCTGGTCAACAATGCCGGCATCATCCGGCGCGCCGATGCACTGCAGCACAGCGAAGCTGACTGGGACGATGTGCTGCAGCTCAACCTCAAGCTGGTCTTCGTCCTGAGCCAGGCCTTCGCTGCGGCGGCGATCGAGCGCGGTCACCCCGCCCGCATCGTCAACATCGCTTCGCTGCTGAGCTTCCAGGGCGGCATTCGCGTTGCCGCTTATGCGGCGAGCAAGCATGGCGTTGCCGGGCTCACCAAGGCGATGGCGAACGAGTGGACGGCACACGGCATCAACGTCAACGCCATCGCCCCCGGCTATGTCACGTCCAACAATACCGAGGCGCTGCGCAACGATCCCGATCGGTCCGCCGCCATCCTTGCCCGTATCCCCGCGGCCCGCTGGGGCACGCCAGCCGACATCGCCAACGTCGCGGTGTTCCTCCTCGCCGAAGCCTCCAGTTACATGTCGGGGGCCATCGTTCCCGTCGATGGCGGCTGGCTCGGACGATAAGACGGGGTAGCCGCGCCGGCCCGAGTCTGATTTGAGAAGGGCAATCAACGCCGTCTCGGGGGATCGAACCTTGACCCAATCGCCACTCGATGCATTTGCCGAAGCGCTCGCCACCTATCAGACCGAGCGCGATGTCGGTGCTGCGCTGCATCGGCTGGCCGAGGCGCTGGTGGGGGTGAAGCTCTTCACCATGACCGCCGACAATCCCTCGGGCGGCTATGTGCGCCGGGTCTATTCGAGCGATGAGGTGGCCTATCCGGTGCTCGGCACCAAGCCGATCGTCTTCGACGACACCTACGAGAAGATGCGCACCGAGCGCTTCATCTACTCGGCCAATTCCGTCAGGGAGATGGAGAACGACTTTCCCGACCTGACGCTGATCCGCTCGCTCGGCTGCGGTTCAGCCATCAACATTCCGGTGGTCGCCGGCGGCGAAATGCTGGGCAGCGTCAACCTGCTCGAGGTCGAAGGCGCCTATCCACCCGAAAAGGTCGAAGCCGCGCGTGCCCTCGTGGTGCCCGCCGCCGCCTGCTTCCTGATCCTGCGCAGCCGCTTCACCATCTGAGCAGTTGCGTCGGCGCCGCCAAGGTGCTGATATGCCCGGATTATAGTGGGGCTAAAGTTTTGCGAGTCTGGAACCAAGCGAGGTCGTCCAAGTGACGGCCTATGTGGTGCAGCGCCTGTTGCTGATGCTGGTGACGCTGTTCGCCATCATCACGCTGACCTTCTTTCTCATGCATGCCGTTCCCGGAGGCCCGTTCACCTCCGAAAAGATGCTGCAGCCCGAGATCCAGGCGGCGCTCAACGCCAAGTATCACCTCGATGATCCGCTCTGGCTGCAATATCTCAACTACCTGCGGGGCGTGCTGAGCCTCGATCTCGGCCCCTCGTTCAAATATGCTGGGATGAGCGTCAACGAGATCATTGCCGAGGGCCTGCCGGTCACCATGAAGACCGGTGCCCTGGCACTGCTCTGCGTGGTGGCGCTCGGCGTACCGCTCGGCATCGTTGCGGCGCTCAACCGCAACCGCTGGCCCGATACCCTGGTGATGGTCATCGCCACCATCGGCGTCGCCGTGCCGTCCTATGTCATCGCCACGGTGGCGCTCTACGTCTTCGCGCTCCGCCTCGGCTGGGTGCCGACCTTCGGGCTCGATGACTGGCGCGGCTACTTCCTGCCGGTGTTCGCGCTCTCCGGGTTCTGGATCTCGTTCATCGCCCGGCTGGCCCGTTCGAGCCTGCTCGAAACGCTGCAGCAGGATTACATGATGACGGCGAAAGCCAAGGGGCTGAAGCGCGGCACCGTGCTGTTCAAGCATGGGCTGCGCAACTCGCTGATCCCGGTGGTAACGGTGCTCGGCCCGGTAGTCGCCAATCTCCTCACCGGCTCGTTCGTCATCGAGCAGATCTTCGCGCTGCCCGGTATCGGCCGGCACTTCGTCCTGTCGATCACCAACCGCGACTACACCGCCATCATGGGCATCACCATCTTTTATGCGGCGGTGCTGATGGTGATGATCTTCATCGTCGACATGCTCTATCTCGTGCTCGACCCGCGCATCAAATACCGGGCCGACGCCAAATGACCGACATCGAGATCGCACCGGAAATGTGGGCGCCGACGACGCGCAACGGCGCCGCGGCAGAGTATATCGCCGCGCCCAGCCTCACCTTCTGGCAGGATGTGCGTAAGCGCCTCTGGGCCAACAAGCCGGCCATGCTAGGTCTGGGGTTCATCATCCTCCTGGTGCTCGCCGCGATCTTCGGGCCGATGCTGTCGCGCCACACCTATTTCGAGCAGAACCTCAAGCTCTCCAACGTGCCGCCACTGTTCCAGACCTACGAGGTCACCGACAGCACTGGCGCGACGACGCGCTTCTTCTTCAACTCGGGCAACCTCAACCTCTATGAGGTGACCCCGTCGGGCGAGGTCGCCGGGTTGCTCCGGGCGACCAAGAAGGACCTGATCAAGAAGCAGCAGCAGTTCAAGTTCGGCGACAAGCAGGTGGTGCTCGATACCGCCAAACAGCAGCTGAGCTTTGCCGATGGTACGGCGCTCGCGCCGAGCGGCTGGCAGTGGAACATGAGCAATGTGCTCGGCACCGACCAGCTCGGCCGCGACGTCCTCGCCCGCCAGCTCTATGGCGCCCGCATCTCGCTCACCGTCGCCTTCGTCGCGACGCTGGTGAACTTCTTCATCGGGGTGTTCTACGGCGGGCTCGCCGGCTATCTCGGCGGCAAGGCCGACACCATCATGATGCGTATCGTCGAGGTAATCTCGACCATCCCGCTGACCCTCTACGTCATCCTGATCATGGTGGTGTTCAACTCCGGCTTCCTGTCGGTGGTGCTGGCCATCGGCTCGGTCTACTGGGTCGACATGGCGCGCATCGTGCGCGGCCAGATCCTGACGCTGAAGCAGCAGGACTACGTTGCCGCCGCCCGCACCATGGGCGCCTCGACCCCGCGCATTCTGGTCCGGCACCTGCTCCCCAACTCGGTCGGGCCGATCCTCGTGACGCTCACCATGCTGATCCCCAGCGCGATCTTCATCGAGAGTTTCATGAGCTTCATCGGGCTCGGCGTCACCCCGCCGGAAGCCAGCTGGGGCACGCTCACCTCGGAGGCGGTGGAGACGCTGCGCGCCTACCCCTACCAGCTGTTCTTCCCGGCCGCCGCCATCAGCCTCACCATGTTCGCCTTCAATTTCCTCGGCGATGGCCTGCGCGACGCGCTGGATCCGAGGTTGCGCACATGACCACTTCGCACATGAGCCCGCCCTTGCTCTCGGTGAGCAACCTCTCGACCAGCTTCTTCACCTCGCGCGGCGAGGTGAAGGCGGTGCGCGGCGTCTCGTTCGAGCTCAATGCCGGCGAGATTCTCGGCATTGTCGGCGAGTCCGGTTCCGGCAAGTCGATCACCTGCATGAGCCTGATGGGCCTCTTACGCAGCAGCGGCCGCGTCATCGAGGGCAGCGCGCGGTTCGAGGGCCGTGACCTGATCACGCTCGACGAGGATGAGCTCAGCGAGCTGCGCGGCAACGACATCTCGATGATCTTCCAGGATCCGATGACCTCGTTGAACCCGACCCTCACGGTCGGCGAGCAGGTGATCGAGACCATCCTCAGGCATAGGAAGGTCAGCCGCGCCGAAGCCCGGGCCCGCGCCATCGAGCTGTTCGAACTGGTGCGCATCCCCTCGGCGGCGAAGCGCCTGAAATCCTATCCACACGAGTTCTCCGGCGGCATGCGGCAGCGGGTGATGATCGCCATCGCGCTCGCCTGTGACCCCAAGCTCTTGATCGCCGACGAACCGACTACCGCGCTCGACGTCACCATCCAGCGCCAGATCCTGGCGCTGCTCAAGGAGCTGCAGGGCCGGCTCGGCATGGCGGTGATTCTCATCACCCACGATCTCGGCGTCATCGCCGAAACCGCCGACCGGGTGCTGGTGATGTATGGCGGCATGGTGATGGAAGAGGGGCCGGTGCGTGAGCTGTTCGCCCGGCCATCGCATCCCTATACGCGCGGTCTCCTCGCCTCGATCCCCGATCTCCGCGACGACACCCACCACCGGCTGACCCCGATCCCCGGCTCGCCCCCTGATATGCTGCGCCCGCCCAAGGGCTGTCCCTTCGCGCCGCGTTGTCCGCACGCCATGGCCCAGTGCAACGCCGCGTTGCCGCCGCTCTACCACGCCGGCGAGGGGCGCCGTGCCCGCTGCTGGCTGCACCACCCCGAAGCGCCGCGCGTCGCCGGCATCACCGCCGAGCTCGTCCCCGCATGACCGATACCCCGCTGGTCGAACTCAAGAACCTCACCAAGCACTTCTCGCTGCCGGGCGACCTGTTCGGGCGCAACCGGCCGCTGCTCAAGGCGGTCGACGGCATCGACCTCGAGATCCGCCGCGGCGAAACCCTGGGGCTGGTGGGCGAAAGCGGCTGCGGCAAATCCACATTGGCCCGCACCCTGATCCGGCTGTTCCAGCCGACTGGTGGCCAGATGCTGTTCGACGGCACCGATATCGCCGACCTGCCCGAACGGCAGCTGGTGCC
>JAEUMC010000569.1 GCA_016793415.1 Devosia sp.
GGGCATTTCGCCTTCTGCGCTTCCTCGTCGAGGCGCTGCGTGAAGGCCGCACTGAGCTGGGGGTAGCGCTGCTTCAGCGTGTAGAAGGTGCGGCACCCCACATCCACCTGGTCGGCGCCCACCAGCGCCACGCCGAGCTTCAGCATCATGTCGGGCGCGCGTTTGCTGTCCTTGTGCTTGGTGTAACCGTCGGCCAGCACCTGCGCCGCATCGGTGAACTCGCCCTGCTGGATCAGCGCTTCGCCGAGCCAGTTGATGGCGTCGGGTACCTGCGGATCGTCGGGATAGAGCGCCACGAACTGCTGGAACTGGTCCGACGCGAAGGCATAGTCGCCGCGCGTCATCGCGTCATAGCCGGCATCGTACTGCGCCTTGGCGTCGCCGCTCGAAATTTCCCCGCCATTACTGAGGCTGAGATCGAGCGGCCGGCTGCCCAGTGGATCGCCCTCGGTCATCGTGCCGAGCTGGTCGATGCCGCCCTTCAGTAGCGGATCGGCGGAGTCGCCGAGGGCGTCCATCGGGGCGCCCTCGTCAAGGCTGTCCATGGGCACGTCGGCGCCGCCGTCAGCCGGGGGAGCCGACTGTTCGGGCTGCGGCGCCGCGTCGGCGGTCGCCGGTGCATTCTGGGCCGGGGTCTGCGGCAGCGTATCGGACGGCGTCACGCCGTCAGTTGGCGCTGCCGCCTGGGGTTTTCCCCCAGCACCGCCTTCCAGCTGCTGGAAGCGGAACTCGTTGTCCTCGGCCTGCTTTGCGAGCTGTGTCTGCATCTGCGTGAGCTGGAACTCCAGCCCTTCGACCCGACCGGTCAATGTACGGATCAGGTCCTCGAGTTCCTGGATGCGCACCAGCAGCTGCGCACTCGACTGCTGGTTCTGCGCCACCTGGATGCGCGTCTCCGCGATCGGCTTGGGCGGCATGAGCACGTCGGCCGGCAGCGAACCGGTGGCGGCGAGCGCCGGCGCGGCCAGCACCGCAGCGACGAGGGCGGCATAGATCGCGGGTCGGCGGGCCGATCCACGAATTGGGGGCAGTTTCACCATCAAAGCTCCGTCGGGTCCGGGAGGGGTCCAGTGGGATCATGCGCGGTCATCGACCGCACGCCATTGGATTAGCGCAGGATTTCGACAAAAAGAAAGCGCCGGGCCCAATTACGCGGCGCCCGGCGCTTATGCCTCCAGTCGATAAAGCTTCGGGGATTACGCGTGAGACATCGCGTGGCCGCGACCTCCGCCCCGAAGCTCGCTCAACGCTTACTGTACCACCGTCACAGCACGGCGGTTTTGTGACCAGCACGAAATATCGTTGCAGATGGCCACAGGACGCTCCTTGCCGAACGACTTGGTGGTGATGCGACGCTGGTCGACGCCCTTCGACACCAGGTAGTTCACCACGATCGAGCCGCGACGCGCGCCGAGCGCGATGTTGTACTCGCGGGTGCCGCGCTCGTCGGCGTGGCCTTCGATCAGGATGCGGTAGTTGCGGTACTGGTTGAGCCAGGCAGCCTGCTTGTCGAGCGTCGCCATGGCGGTCGGGGTCAGGCTCGAGGAGTCGGTCTCGAAGAACACGCGATCGCCGACGCTCACCAGGAATTCCTGCTGGCTACCGGGGGCGCCGCCGCCGGGCCCGAGATTGCCGACGCCGGTGCCACCGGCGCCATTGCGCGAACAGGCCGCCACGGCGACCACGAGAACCACCAGCGCGGCAGCACGCAGCACGGCGAGAAGGGGCGTTACTGAACGCATCCGGGTTGACTCCTAATCGGAAGGATTTGAGACGCCTTTTTTACCGTTGGTAATCTTAAGGCGGGGTTGTCGCGCTAGGTTAATTGTTGGTCATTCTGGCGCGAATGTGGCCGGAATACGGGCTATTCCGTGATGTTGCGGT
>JAEUMC010000581.1 GCA_016793415.1 Devosia sp.
CCGAAGGTCAGCCCGCCGACGATCTGCCGCTGCAGGATCAGCGTGACGAGGATGACCGGCAGCGAGTAGAGCACCGCCGCCGCGGTCATCGGCCCCCAGGCGAGGCCGTAGACCGAGTTGAACTCGGCAATGAAGATCGGCGCCGTCTTGCTGTTCTCCGAAGTGAGGAGCAGGGCAAACAGGAACTCGTTCCAGCTGGCGATGAAGCTGAACAGCGCCGTGACGGCGAGCCCTCCGGGCGCCAGTGGCAGCATGATGCGCCAGAACGCCCCGAACCGACTGCAGCCGTCGATGCGCGCTGCCTCCTCGAGTTCTTTAGGCATGCCTTCGAAGAACGCCGCCATCAGCAGCAGCGCCAGCGGCACGGCGGTCGAGGTGTGCGCCAGCACCAGCCCGATGGTGGTGTCGAGCAGCCCCAGCGATTTGAGGATCTGGAACAGCGGCACCCCCAGCGACACCGCCGGCACCATCCGGGTGATCAGCGCGAACAACAGGAACAGCACAGTGATCGGCCGGCGATACAGCGCCGAAACGTAAGCCGCCGGAACCGCGATCAGCAGCGACAGCAGCGTCGTCAGGATGGCGACGGTCGCCGAGTTCATGAACGCCTGCGGCAGCCCGGCCGTGCTGATGACGGTGCCGAAGTTCTCGAGCGACACCCGGTTGGGAAAGAACGAGGGCGGAATCTGCTGCACATCGACCGCCGGCTTCAGCGACGTCGACACCAGGTAGACGTAAGGTAGCGCGTAGGACAGCACCAGCAGCAGGGCGACCGCGTTGATCACCACCTTGCCGGCATCCTGTGAGGCGCGGTCAGCCACGGTCTGTCCTCCAGATCTTCCAGTAGGCAAGGCCCGCAAGGGCAATCATGAACACGAGAAACAGCGTCGCCGAGGCCGAGGCCTGGCCAAGGTCGCCGTACCGAACCATGCGCTGGTAGATGTTCATCGACAGCACTTCGCTGGCCTGGCGCGGACCGCCCTGGGTCTGGATCCAGATCAGGTCGAAGGTCTTGAGCGCATCGATGCCGCGCACGATCACCACCACTGCCAGCACCGGGCGCATCATCGGCAGGGTGACGTACCAGAACCGGCCAATGGCGCCGGCGCCGTCGATGCGCGCCGCTTCGAACAGGTCCTTGGGGATGTTCATCAGGCCGGCATAGCTGACCAGTGCGACGAAGGAGGTGGTGAGCCAGATATCGGCGACCGCCACCGAGTAGATGACGATATCGGTGTCGCTGAGCCACTTGATGGCGCCGGGGTCAGCGATGATGCCGAGTGCCGCCAGCCCGTAGTTGAGGATGCCGATATTGCCGACCAGCAGGAACCGCCATAGGAGGCCGGCGACGATCGGTGAGATCATCAGCGGCAGGGCGAAAATGGTGCGGTGCCAGTGCGAGTGCTTGGCGATCGCCGCAAACAGCAGCGCCGCGCCGAAGCCGAACAGCAGCTCGAAGAACAAGGCGAAGGCCGAGTATTTCAGCGTCCGGACAGCGGATTCGAGCATCCGCTTCGACGTCAGCACCTCGGCATAGTTGGCGAGCCCGACCCAGACGCGGCTCGCCGGATCGATCAGTTTGACGTCGAAGAACGAGTTGTAGACGAGCAGTGCGACCGGGTAGGCAACCATGAACCCCAGGAACAGCACGGCAGGCAGCAGCATAAGCAGCACGAACCTGCGTTCGGTCATGGCTTCCTCCCAGACTTATGCACTTGGACGCCGAGGCGGCGTGCCGCCGCCCCGGACTTGAGCGGGCTTACTGTCCCAGGATGTCCCGGGCGGTGGCGGCCGCATCTTGCAGCAGCGTGGCCACGTTGTCTTCGCACTCCAGCGCGCCCTGGAAGGCCGGCATCACCGCCTCGTCGACGATTTCCTGGTAGTGCTCGTTGAGCGGCCGCCCCTTGGTGGCCGGCGCCGACAGCGTATCCAGCAGCGGGCCGAAATGCTCATAGCCGGGCTTGCCCATATAGCTGGCATAGGCCGAGTTGGTGGCGGCGAGCCCCAGCGGCGCCTCGATGCCGAGCGCGTTATGCGCGATCTGGTAGGCGATGAACTGCCGCGCCGCATCCTTGTGCTGCGAGGTCGAGGGGATCACGTTGTACCAGGGGCCGGGGATCCCGGCGACGCCGGCTGTGCCCCCGATCATCGGCGCCACCCCGACCTTGCCCGCGACCTTGCTGTCTTCCGGCGTCATCTTGTAGGCATGCGCCCAGAACTTCATCATCGCCGTCTGGCCCTGGTAGAACAGGTTCTGCGCCTCGCCCCAGTTGATCTCGAGGGCATTGTCCGGCACCGATTTGTCTTCGCACAGCGGCGCCCGGTAGAACTCCAGCGCGTCGATATGGGCCTGGTTGTCGAGGATCACCTTGCCCTCGGCATCGAGGATCACACCGGGCGAGCCGGCCTGCAGCACTTCGGCCATCCACTCTTCCGAGGTCGCGCCGATCACGTTGGTGCCGAACATGCCGTCCTTGGTGAAGAACTTGGCCATGTCGCGCCACTGCTGCCAGGTGGCCGGCGGAGCGAGGTCGTAGCCATACTGCTCCTTGAAGGCGGCCTGGTTGGCCGGGTCTTCCCACAGATCCTTGCGGTAGAAGACGATCTCGGTATTGGCCCAGGCCGGCATGCCCATCATCTTGCCGCCGACATTGGCGTCAGCGACCAAGGCCGGCGGAATGTCGGCCTTCACCGCCTCGGTAAAGAGGTCGCTGAGATCCTCGACATGCGACGCGAACGCGGCGTTCCAGACCACGTCGATGGTCACCACGTCGTAGTTCGAGGTGCCCGAGGCGATCTCGGC
>JAEUMC010000052.1 GCA_016793415.1 Devosia sp.
TTCCCAATCCCCGGCTCCGGTGGTAATCACCCTCGCCAACCCGTGAGCCGGCGGCGAGTCGTTCCCGCTCACGGGCTTCCGTTTTTCTGATGCTCAGAAGGGAAGGGCCCGACCCTTGGCGAAGATCATTACTTCCATCACCGGCGATAGCGCACTGACGTTCGACGACGTGCTGCTGCAGCCTGCGCGCTCCGATGTGCTGCCGACCGATGTCGATATCCGAACCCGGGTGACCAAGGACATTTCCCTCAACATCCCGATCCTGTCGTCCGCCATGGACACGGTGACCGAGAGCCGCATGGCCATCGCCATGGCGCAGGCCGGCGGCATGGGCGTGATCCACAAGAACCTCGATATCCTGGTGCAGGCCGAACATGTCCGCGCCGTGAAGAGCTTTGAGAGCGGCATGGTGGTGAACCCCATCACCATCGGCCCGGAGGCGACCCTCGCCGACGCGCTGGCGCTGATGGAGGCCAACCACATCTCCGGCATTCCGGTGGTTCAGGATGGCGGCACCGGCGGTCGCAAGACCGGCCGGCTGGTCGGCATCCTCACCAACCGTGACGTGCGCTTTGCCTCGAACCCGCGCCAGCGCATCGCCGAACTGATGACGCACGAGAACCTGGTGACGGTCCGCGACGGCGTCAGCAAGGACGAGGCCAAGCGCCTGCTGCATGCCCATCGCATCGAAAAGCTGCTGGTGGTGGACGACGAGGGGCGCTGCGTCGGTCTGATCACCGTCAAGGACATCGAGAAGGCACAGCTCAACCCCAACGCCGTCAAGGATGCGCAGGGGCGCCTGCGCGTCGCGGCGGCGACCGGTGTCGGCGATGCCGGCTTCGAGCGTTCCCTGGCGCTGATCGATGCCGGCGTCGACCTGCTCGTCATCGACACCGCGCACGGTCACTCGACCGGCGTGCTGAAGTCGGTTGAGCGGGTCAAGCGCGAGAGCAATTCGACCCGCATCGTTGCCGGCAACGTCGCGACCGCCGAAGCCACTCGTGCCCTGATCGATGCAGGCGCGGATTCGGTAAAGGTCGGCATCGGCCCGGGCTCGATCTGCACCACCCGCATCGTCGCCGGCGTCGGCGTACCTCAGCTCGCAGCTGTTATGGCCTGCGCCGAGGAAGGCGAAAAGCACGGCATCCCGGTGATCGCCGACGGCGGAATCAAATTCTCAGGCGATCTGGCTAAGGCATTGGCGGGCGGTGCGTCCTGCGCCATGGTCGGTTCGCTCCTCGCCGGTACCGACGAGAGCCCGGGCGAGGTCTACCTCTACCAGGGCCGCTCCTATAAGTCGTACCGCGGCATGGGCTCGGTGGGCGCCATGGCCCGCGGTTCGGCCGATCGCTACTTCCAGCAGGAAGTGAACGACAGCCTGAAGCTGGTGCCCGAGGGCATCGAGGGCCAGGTGCCGTACAAGGGCGCCGCCGGCAATGTCCTGCATCAGCTGGCGGGCGGCCTCCGCGCCGCCATGGGCTATACCGGCGCGCCGAACCTGCAGGCTTTCCGCGACAATTCGGTGTTCGTGAAGATTTCCGGCGCCGGCCTCAACGAGAGCCACGTGCACGACGTCTCGATCACCCGCGAAAGCCCGAACTACCGCGGCGGCAACTGAGGCCGCTGTCCGATGGCGTTCTGGCTGATCGCCGCCATTCTCGCCCAGGGCGCGCTCGCCCTGGGTCTGCTCTGGTACCTCGGCACCATCCGCATCCCGATGGTGCTGAAGGGCGAGGTGCGGATCGACGACATCGCGCTCGAGCGCACGGGCTGGCCGAAACGCGAGTGGCAGGCCGCCAACGCCGTCGACAACCAGTTCCAGTTGCCAGTGCTGTTCTATGTCGGAGCCGGGCTGGCGCTGTACTTCGGCCCGACCATCTTCGAGGTCGTGCTGGCCTGGCTCTTCGTGCTGAGCCGCTACGTCCATGCCATCGTCCACATCACCGACAACCACGTGATCCGTCGCTTCACTGCCTACCTTGTCGGGCTGACGGTGCTCTGCGTGTTCTGGCTCGACCTGCTGGTGCGGCTGTTCCTCGCTTGATCCGCGTCCCGCATCGTGGCACGGACGACGCCGAACTACTGAGGATCGTCAGATGAGACTGCCCGGCCGGATCGCCGCCGCCATCGATGTGCTCGCCGATATCGACGCACACAAGCGCCCGGTGGCCGAGGCGCTGAAGGCGTGGGGGCTCAATAACCGCTTCGCCGGGGCCGGCGATCGCGCCGCCATCGGCAACCTCGTCTATGACGCGTTGCGGCGTAGGAGCTCGCATGCCTGGGCCATGGGCTCGGACGCACCGCGTGCGCTGGTGCAGAGCGTCGTGGTGCGTGACTGGGGCGAGAGCATCGAGGAGCTCAATGCGAGTTTTGGCGGCGACCGGTTTGCGCCGGCACCTATCGACGCCGACGAAGCGGCAAAACTCACCGCCGCCGACCCGCTGGCCGGGGCGCCGGATCATGTGCGCGGCGACGTGCCCGAATGGGTGGCGCCGCATCTCGCCGAGAGCTTTGGCGAGGATTGGGTGGCCGAGGCGCACGACCTCTCCGGCCGACCGCCGCTCGACCTCCGCGTCAACACGCTGAAAGCCAACCGCGACAAGGCGCTGCGGGCACTCGGCCGCTTCGCGCCGGATGCAACCTCCATCATCCCGGACGGTATCCGCTTCCCGGCCGGCGAGCGCGACAGCCGCACGCCGAACGTGCAGAGCGAAGAGGGCTACATCAAGGGCTGGTTCGAGGTGCAGGATTTCGGCAGCCAGATCGTCGCGGCGCTGGCCGGCGCGCGCGGCGGCGAGCAGGTGCTTGACCTCTGTGCCGGAGCAGGGGGCAAGACCCTCGCCATGGCCGCCGCGATGCAGAACCGCGGCCAGATTTTCGCCTATGACAGCGACCGTACCCGGCTTGCCCCGATCTACGACCGGCTGAAGCGCGCCGGTGCTCGCAACGTGCAGGTCCGTGCGCCCGGCGAGGGCGTGCTTGACGATCTCGTCGGCAAGCTCGACCGCGTGGTGGTCGATGCCCCCTGTACCGGCTCGGGCACCTGGCGCCGCCAGCCCACCGCCAAATGGAAGCTGACGGCGGAGCAATTGGCGGTTCGCGTCGAGGAACAGCGCGCCATCCTCATCGAAGCGGCAAGATACCTGAAGCCGGGCGGCACGCTGGTCTACATCACCTGCTCGGTGCTGCCGGAGGAGAATGCGCGGCAGGCCGCGGCCTTCCTTGCCGCCAACCCGGGATTCACCGCCATTGCCGGTAACAAGCTGTGGATGAGCCATTTCTCCGGCGCCAAGCTTCGCGCCCGCTTCTCGCCGGAAGGGGGCGTGTCGCTTACCCCGCACCTCACTGGCACGGACGGCTTCTACGTCATCGCCATGCAGCGAGGCTGAAGTGATCCGCGACGACGCCGGCGGCATCTCGCCCATGTTCATCTTCATCGCCGGCTCGGTGGCATTCCTGCTGATCGTCGGCGCCATCATCTGGTTCGCCATTCCCGGCGCCAGCGCCAGGCACCATTTTGTCTCGCCATCAGGACGTGTCGCGCTCGATATCGGCGAGCAGTGCGGCGAGACCTGCGAGCGTCGAGTCATCGCAGAGACGATTGCCGCCGATGGCAGCAGATTGCGCCGCGGCTGCCGCGTCGAGCTTGCCGAAACCCACCCGGTCCTGCTCAACGCCTTCCCGCTCTGGGCTGCCGACGAGCAGACGGTGGAGATCGTCTATGCCGATGCCGACGGGCAGGGTGGAAAGTTCCCGCTGAACATCGCTGCCGATTGCACGCAGACCGAGTGAACCTGTCGCCCGTCTCGTGCGTTGGGGCGGCATGAGCACCCTCTCCCTATCCGACCTCAAGACACCGCGGGCCTTGATCCTGCTGGCGGTCTTCCTTGTCGTGGTGATCGGCGTCGGCGCCGTCATCGGTGTTACCACCGCACCAGGCGAATGGTATGCCGGCCTCGCCAAGCCACCGTTCAATCCGCCAAACTGGCTGTTCGGGCCGGTCTGGTTCGCGCTCTATGTGCTGATTGCCATTGCTGGCTGGCGCACCTTCCTCAGTGAGGCGAGCGGCGTTGGAATGAAGCTCTGGTACGGGCAGATGGCGCTCAACTGGCTGTGGTCGCCAGTGTGGTTCTCGCTGCACCTGCTGTGGCCGGCCTTCATCGTGATCATCGCCATCCTGGCCTTGATCCTGATGTTCATTGCCAACCGCTGGGATCGCGACCGCGTGTCCGCCCTGCTGTTCGTTCCCTATGCCGTCTGGGTCGGCTTCGCGAGCCTGCTGAACCTCGCCATCGCCACACTCAACTAATGCAGTTCGCGTGAGATCGGCTCGCCCAGTGCCAGCCGGCTGAAGCTGACCTCGAGCCCCTCGCCGGTCGGTGAGCAGGTCATCGGGCCGACCTCGACGGTGTCGCCCATGCGCAGAAAGCAGAGCCGGACCAATTGCCAGCTTCCGTCGGGTTCCTGCAACTGCACCCGCAGCGCTTCGGCATGGCGCGTGAGCCGCAGCGTCACGGGCCCGTCCACCGGGCGGTCGAGCTTCAAGACCGACCAGTCCGACTGGTCGTCGCGGGTCACCACCACCGAAAAATGCATCGCGCCATCGGTGAACTCGACGCCGCATTTCATCCAGTTCTCACCGTCGACGAACAGCATCGCCCCGGCCTGGTCATAGAGCCGCTGGTAGTTGGCGCGGAAGGTGACTTCGAAGCTGAAATCGCCGCCGACTTCCGTGGCGCGAAAATGCCCGTCCTCGTGCTTGAAGCCGTAGAATGTGTTGTTCCAGTAGTCGGTGTCGCGTCCGGTGCGCACCACGAGCGTACTGCCGCGCTCCTCGTAGAATGGCGGCTGATTGCGCCAGAAGGTCTTGCCGGTCTTCATCAGGTCATTCCGCCGCAGCTGCAACTGTGGTTGAACCCGTGCGCCGCCGCTCCTTGCCGCGAGCCCACTGAATCACCGGGTTCTCGACCAGATGATACGACAGGTGCGCGACGGTGAAAGTGAGCAGCGTGATGATGGTGCAGGTGACTGCGAAGCGGATCGGGTCAGAGGCCTGGCCGTGGTCGATCTGCGGATCCCAATAGACCCGCACCAGCTCCAGCACCGGATAGTGCCAGATATAGATGCCGAACGAGATTTTCGCGACGTAGCGCGTCACCGGATTGTCGAGGGCCGACCCGAGCAGGGCGCTTGAAGGCGCCGATGACAGGAACAGCCCGACCGCCAGAACGAACCAGGGGAAACCGTAGGGTACCCCGAGCCAGCCCCAGCCATCGGCAGTCTTGGCGGCAAGTTGGTCGTTCATCAGGCTAATGCCCCAGGCGAAGGCGGCGAGCGCCATGAGGTCGAACAGCACGTGCCGATACTTCGCCCACCGCACCTGCAATCCACCGGCCAGGGCGCCGACGGCGAACATCGCGAAGAAGGCGAAGGGGTTGAAGCGCGGCATCCAGTACTTGGCGCCGCCGATCAATCCGTAGTCCCAGCCGCGCTGGTGCATGTCGACCCGGTAGTACCGCGTGAACAGCCAATGCGCGAGCAGCGCCAGGGCGATCACGCCAAGCCACAGCAAGCGCGACTGCCAGCCCTGGCCGCTCCACCGGCCAACCAAGAACAGCGCCGCAAAGCCGAGCGGCAGCAGCAGATACGAGGTGACTTCGAAGCTGATCGACCAAAGCGGCCCGTTCACTTCCACCGGGAACAGCGTCACCCAGTGCCAGTCGGCGACGGCGAAGATGCCGGCTACGAGTCGCAACAGCAGCTGTCCGTCGAGCACCGCCCCGAACACCGTGATACTGAGGACAAACGTGACGATCAGCGCCAGCCAGAACCCCGGCAGGATGCGCGCCGCGCGGCGCATGGCATAGACCCTGAGGGACGGCGCCGGTTCGCCGCGATCCAGCGCCTGCCAGAACGGGCGCGAGAGCAGGAAGCCCGACAGCACGAAGAACATCGCCACGCCGAAGGTGCCGATCTGGGCGAAGATCCGGAACCATTCGATGCCACCCAGGTGATCCTGCCAGCTCATGCGCTGCGCCAGGTGGTGGAACAGCACCGTCAGGCATGCGGCCGCGCGGACGAAATCCGCGCCGAGAAGGCGGTTGTCAGTCATCGTTTCCCCTCGCCTCGCACGGCCCACGTCTGCCGCGCGGCGTCGTGCAATCGATTTCATTTGGCACCGACTGGCCAATGATCTCAAGCGTTTTCGAACCGGGCCAGGGCGGCGACGCTCGGCCCCTCCGATCGACGTCACCAGCGGGCGGCGATCCACAGCTTACCTTGCCCAGTCTATTGCACCCCTTGTTTGTGACAGTCGGAGCGGGCTAGGCCAATCGACCTCACCTCCTGCTTTGCGGTGCATGATGTCCGGTCTGTTCGACCAGTTGATCACGGGTCTTGCCAACCCGGTCATCCTGTTTGGTCACTTCACTTACTTCCTGCTGATCGTCTCGATGCTGATGCGGCGGATGGTGTGGCTGAGAAGCTTTGCCGTGGCGTCGGGCGTCGCCAAGATCGTCTATCGGGCGTTCTTCGTGTTCGATCCGGTGAGCGTGTTGTGGGAGACCGTGTTCGTGCTGGTGAATATCGGCCAGTTGCTGCTGATCTGGTACTATGAGCGCCACCATCGCTTCACTGACGACCAGCGCCATTTCGTCGACAGTATGCCTGCCAGCGTGGAGCGGCGGGCGCTCAAGCGGCTGCTCGGTTTTGCGACCGTCCGCGAGGTGCCTGCCGATGCGGTGCTGGTGCGCGAAGGCGAAGTGGTGAAAGACCTGCTCTACGTCGCCACCGGCGTCGCCCGCATCGAAAGCGGCGGGCGCATCATCGCGGTCTGCGGGCCAGGTGATTACTTGGGCGAGATGAGCTTTCTGAGCGGTGAGCCGGCTACCGCCACCGTGGTAGCGTCAAAGCCGATGCGGGTGCTGGCATTCGATCAGCAGCGGCTGCATGC
>JAEUMC010000612.1 GCA_016793415.1 Devosia sp.
TCTGGTGGCTGTCGGGCTCGCCCGGCGTCTGGAACATGTCGCGGAGCCGGAGGAACGGCACGAGGCTGCCGCGGATATCGAGGAAGTTGCGGCCGCGCGAACGGGTCGCGACCTCGGCGGGCAGCTCGACGCATTCCTCGACCGCCGAGAGCGGGATCGAGTAGCGGCCATTGCCGACCCGCACCAGCATACCCTCGATGATGGCGAGGGTGAGCGGCAGGCGCAGCGTTGCCGTGGTGCCCTCACCGGGCCGGGTGCTGAGCTCGATCTTGCCCCGAAGGCCATCGATGGTGCGCTTGACCACATCCATGCCGACGCCCCGACCCGAGAGCGAGGTGACTTCCTTCGCCGTCGAAAAGCCCGGGGCGAAGATCAGCTGGAACAGGTCGTGATCGGCGATACGGGACTCCGGCGTCAGCAGCCCCTGCTCTTCCGCCTTGGCCCGGATGCGGGCGGCGTTGAGGCCGGCGCCATCGTCGGTGACCGAGATCGCGACCTCGGCACCGGCATAGACAGCCGAAAGCCGCACGGTGCCCTTGACGGGCTTACCGGCCTTGATGCGCTGCTCGGCGGTTTCGAGACCGTGGTCGACCGAGTTGCGGATCAGGTGCACCAGTGGGTCGGCCAACCGCTCGATCATGGTCTTGTCGAGTTCGGTCTCCTCGCCCGTGGTGATGAACTCGATCTCCTTGTCGAGGTCGCGGCTGAGATCATGGACCAGGCGGCGGAAGCGCGAGAACAGCGAACCGATCGGCACCATGCGAATGCCCAGGGTGGGATCGCGCAGGCCTGAGGAGAGGCGCTCGAGTTCCTCGGCGATGGTCTTGAGGTTGCCATCTGAGCTCTGCGCCGCCATCTGCGACAGCCGGGCCTGGGCGATCACCAGTTCGCCGACCCGATCCATCAGTTCATCGAGCCGCTCGGCCGGGACGCGCAGTGACGTCGAGGCACGTTCGGCGGTTTCGGTCTTCTGCTCCCTGGGTTCGCGCTGGGCGCGAACGGGAGCCAATTCGGCAGCCGGCGCTTCGGCCTCCGGCTCATCCTCGGCAAGGATGTCGAGCACCGGCGATGAGACCGGCTCTGGCGAGACGATGGCCGCGAGCGGTTCGATCGACAGCTCCATCCCATCCTTCAGGAACAGGAAGACGTCGTCGAGGGCGGCCGTGGGGTCGGGATGGGTCAGATCGACCTGCCAGCCCAGATGGCAGGCTTCGGGGTCGAGCACATCGAGGGTCGGTACGCCCTCGACCAGCACCGTCACCTCGCAGGGGCCGAGATCGGCGATCTCGCCGAGCAGCAGCAGCGGGTTGGTGCCATGCAGCAGCGCGTCCTCGGGCAGCTTGAAGCGGATGCGCCAGCGGCCGGTGGCTTCGGGCGCGACGTTGGCAGCGACGGTGGGGCTCGCCGGCATCGGCGCGGCCGGAAAGCGGTCCGGCTCGACGATCGAGCGCAGCGCCGCGAGGATGGCGTCGCCGGCATTGGTGGCGGCGTCTGGCGTCTCGATCAGCTGATGCACGTGATCCTTGGCGTCGAGCGCCACGGCGACCAGTTCCGGGGTGATCGGCGACAGCCCCTTGCGCACCTTGTCGAAGGCGGTCTCGAACTCATGCACGAACGCCGCGACCTCGGTGAAGCCGAACATCGCGCCGGAGCCCTTGATGGTGTGCAGCGCCCGAAACACGGAGTTGACCAGGTCGGCGTCGGCGGGGTTCTGCTCGAGATCGAGCAGCCCCTGCTCGAGCTGCTCGAGCAGCTCGCGGGCTTCCTGCCGGAAAGTGTCGGTGGGGTCGGAGCTCATGCGCCGGTCACCTTCTTGATCACTGCCAGCAGCTGATCCTGCTTGAACGGCTTGACGATCCAGCCGGTGGCGCCGGACTCGCGGGCCTGGCGCTTCAGCTCCTCGTCGGACTCGGTGGTGAGGAGGATTACCGGGATGCCCTTGCCGGCCGGGTGCTGGCGGAACTTCTTCAGAAACTCCAGGCCGTTCATCACCGGCATGTTGAGATCGGTGATCACCGCGTGCACGGTCTCGGTGGTGGCCTTGTTGTAGCCCTCGAGCCCGTTGCCGGCTTCCAGCACGGTGAGCCCGGCGCTCTTCAGCGTCATGGCGACCATCTGCCGGATGGAGGCGGAATCGTCGATGGTGAGGATGGTCTTGCTCATGCCGCCTCGCGCGTCAGGGTCCAGGAGGAAAGGGTGGGTACAAGCGGCCGGCCGTCGCCACCGAAAAAGCCGGCGCGTACCAGGGCGCGGCCCATCGGCGTCGCTACACCGGCGGCAAGGCTGAGGCTGCGATCGTCGGCGGCAGCGCTTCTGGTCGCCGAGACCAGCAGCTGCAGCGTACCGACATCGATGCTTTCGACGCCGGCCGTATCGATATCGATGGCCCGGTGCTCAGCCAAAGCTTGCTTGAGGCGGGTCTGGAGCTCGGAAATATTGCGTAAGGAAAGGTCGCCGCTCAGATGGAGCGGGTGCGCTGATGATCGCGACATGGCTTCGTTCTGGCCCCGGACAAGTATGCTTCTGCGATACGTAACGTCTTGTTTTCAGAGGCAAAACGGCAGCCTCGGCGGAAACGACGGTTCTGTCGCTCCGGCCCGAAAACAGTCCCCGCGTCCACGGAATTGCTGTTTGCCCCTGATGATCACGATGATCATGGGTATTTGTTAAGTCTCAATTACCGCTAAGCAGTATTTGGTAGAATTATGTCGCTGAAGTAATTTCAAGTATAATACACAGAGCATTGAATCACCCGAACCAGCCGAAGCGACTCACGCGAGTCGTCGTGCGCCTCGCACCGAATCCTCGAATGCTTGCCGGGAGTCATCGGCAGCGCGCTCAGAACGTCCAATACTGCTGATGCTCGGGCCGGAGGGTTGACCAACAGACCCGCGCACAGCGCAGTGCCGGGCATCGTCCGGCACGAGCGGCGGCGGCGAAGCAGCGATGACTTGCAGGAGATGGGAACCGGTTTCAGCCGGCGAGACGGGCATCCTCGGGGACAGCCGACAGCAGCGCGAGGATTTCCGGCCAGCGGGCCTCGAAGGCGGCGACGCAGGCGGGATCGAAATGCGTGCCCGACAGCGACAGGATCTCGCGGCGGGCCTCTTCGACCGGCCAGGCGCGCTTGTAGGGACGCTCCGAACACAGCGCGTCGAACACGTCGGCGATGGCAACGACGCGCGCTTCGATCGGAATGTCGGTGCCCGAGAGGCGGTCGGGATAGCCGGTGCCATCCCAGCGTTCATGGTGACTTTGGGCGATCAGCTCGGCAGTGCGGATGACTTCGGACGAGCCGTGTTCGAGAATGCGGGCGCCGATCGAGACGTGGGTGCGCATGACGCGCAGTTCGTCCGGGGTGAGCTTGCCAGGCTTGCTCAAGATGGCGTCGGCGATACCGATCTTGCCGATATCGTGCAGCGGCGCCGCGAGATAGATCATGCGGCAACGCTCGGGCGTCAGGCCGATGGCGCCGGCGATCATCGAGGAGACCTGGGCGACGCGCGACACATGCTCGCCGGTATCGCCATCGCGGTATTCGATGGCGCGGGCGAGGCGCCAGATGATCTCTTCCTCGCGCTCGACCAGGTGCCGGGTGGCCAGTTCGACCTCGCGGGCCAACCAGGCGGCGCGATCGGCCAATTCGCTCTGTGAGCGGCGCAGCGCCAGGAGGTTGCGCACCCGCGCCTGCAACTCGGTGGAATCGAAGGGCTTGTTGACGAAGTCGGTGGCGCCGGCGGCAATGGCGCGGACGCGCAGCGCCGGAGCATTGTCGGAGGTGACCATGACGATCGGCACCAGCCGGTAGGCCTCCTCGGCGCGCAGCCGCCGGGTCAGCTCGACGCCATCCATTTCGGGCATGACGTGATCGACCAGTACCAGGTCGAACTGGGTGGTGGCGGCGAGCGCCAGGGCCTTGCTCGGCAGCAGGCATGCGGCGATCTCGACATCCTCGAG
>JAEUMC010000633.1 GCA_016793415.1 Devosia sp.
AGCCACGAGCAGATGGCCGAGATCTTCAACTCGTTCGATCGCCAGACCGAAGCCCGGTTCATCACCACGCTCGAGGAGCGCGACCGCGACGGCGCCGACCGCATCAAGGCGCTGATGTTCACCTTCGAGGATCTGGCCCGGCTCGAGCCCTCGGCGATCCAGACGCTGGTGCAGAAGATGGACAAAAAGGAGCTGGCGCTGGCGCTGAAGGGCGCCAACGACACGGTGAAAGAGGTGTTCTTCGCCAACATGTCGGCCCGCGCCGGCAAGATGCTGAAGGACGACATGGAGGCCATGGGCCCGGTTCGGCTGAAGGACGTCGACGAGGCGCAGGGCCGCATGGTTGCCACCGCTAAGGATCTCGCCGCCAAGGGCGAGATCGTCATCACCAAGGGCAAGGCCGATGAGGAGATGATCGGCTGATGAGCGCCGCGCCCGCCAAATTCACCTTCGACCTCGACCTCGGCCGCCGCCAGGAGCGCAACTCGCTGGTCACCGAGACGGCAATGGCGAGCCTGCTCGAAGAGGCCCGCCGCGAAGGCCGCGAGGCCGGCCTCGCCGAAGGCGAACGCACCGCCGTGGCCAAGGCCGCCAAGGCTGAAGCTGCCGCCGCGGAGTCGCTGGCGGTGCGTGTCGCCGCCATGGCCGCCAGCATGGACGATGCGAAGAAGCAGGCCATCGCCGATGGCGTCGAGCTGTCGCTGTCCATCGCCCGCAAACTCGCCGGCGGCCTCATTGCCCGCGAGCCCACGGTCGAGATCGAGCAACTGGTCGCCGAGTGCATGGCAACGCTCGATGGCGTGCCGCACCTCGTCATCCGCTGCGAGCCGGCGCTGGCCGACGCCGTCCGCGACATCGCGACATCGAGGATGACCACTTCGGGCTTCACCGGCCGGCTGGTGGTGCTCGGTGACCCCGACATCGCCATTGGCGACGCCCGCATCGAGTGGGCCGATGGCGGCGTGGTCCGCGACATCAGGAAGCTCAGCGCCGAGATCGACGCCAAGATCGCCAGCTATTTCGCCGCACGCGGCATCCGACTGAACGAGGAGACCGAGCAATGAGCACCGGCGACACCGGGGTCACCTTCGAGGAGATGGCCGCACCCGGCCGCGAGGGCTACACCCCGCCCGGCGAGAAGACCGCCGCCGACCTCGAGGCCGTATTCGACGTTCCCGTCCGCATCTCGGTGGTGCTGGGCCGCGCCAAGGTGCCGGTGGCGAGCCTGCTCAAGATGGATGTCGGCACCGTCGTCGAGCTCGACCGCCAGGTCGGCGAAGCGGTCGAGATCTACGTCAACGACCGCCTCGTCGCGCGCGGCGAAATCGTCCTCGTCGAGAACCGTCTCGGCGTCACCATGACCGAAATCATCAAGGCAGCCTGACCATGCGGCTTCTTATCGTCGGCGCCCTCGAAGGCCAGCTCACCACCGCCACCAAGCTCGCCATGGATGGCGGCGCCAAGGTGGCGCACGCCCCCTCGATCGAGATCGCCCTCGCCTCGCTGCGCGCCGGTCGCGGCGCCGACCTGCTGCTGGTCGACGTGATGATGGATATTGCCGGGCTGATCGCCGGGCTGGATGGCGAACGCATCGTCATCCCGGTGGTCGCCTGCGGCACCGAGAGCAATGCCGCCGCGGCGGTGAACGCCATCCGCGCCGGCGCCAAGGAATATATCCCGCTGCCGCCCGACGCCGAGCTGATCGCCGCCGTCATCGCCGCGGTCGCCCGCGAGTCCTCCGATTTCCTCTACCGCGACCCGGTAATGGCCCGCGTGGTGAAGCTCGCCGAGCAGGTTGCCCCGTCCGAAGCCTCGGTGCTGATCACCGGCGAGAGCGGCACCGGCAAGGAGGTGATGGCCAAGTACCTTCACTCCCGTTCCAAGCGCGCCAGCCGCGCCTTCATCTCGATCAACTGCGCCGCCATCCCCGAGGCGCTGCTCGAGAGTGAGCTGTTCGGCCACGAGAAGGGCGCCTTCACCGGCGCCGTTGCCCGCCGCATCGGCAAGTTCGAGGAGGCCTCGGGCGGCACCCTGCTGCTCGACGAAATTTCCGAGATGGATGTGCGTTTGCAGGCCAAGCTGCTGCGCGCCATCCAGGAACGGCTGATCGACCGCGTCGGCGGCACCAAGCCGGTGCCGGTCGACATCCGCATCATCGCCACCTCCAACCGCAACCTCAGTGAAGCGGTCAAGGACGGCAGCTTCCGCGAAGACCTGCTGTTCCGCCTCAACGTGGTGAACCTCAAGCTGCCGCCGCTGCGCGAACGCCCCGGCGACACGGCGGCGCTGGCCGATCACTTCGTCGACAAATACGCGCGGGCGAACGGCCTCGGCCGCCGCGTGCTCTCCACCGAAGCCCGCGAGGCGCTGCTCCGCGCCCCGTGGCCCGGTAACGTCCGTGAACTCGAAAATACTCTGCACCGCGCCGTGCTGCTATCGGGCGGCGAAGTCATCGGCCCCGAGGCAATCTCGATGCCCGACGGCACCGGCCTCAGCGAGGTCGTCGCCATGGCTTCGGTGGCCACGCAAGCCGCCCAGACCGCCGAGACCATCTCGCGCGCCATGGTCGGCCGCACCGTCGCCGATGTCGAACGCGACCTGATCCTCGACACGCTCGACCACGTGCTCGGCAACCGCACCCACGCCGCCAACATCCTCGGCATCTCGATCCGCACCCTGCGCAACAAGCTCAACCAATATGCCGATGAGGGCGTGGCCGTGCCGGGACCGGGCGAACAGCGGAACTCGGCAGCGTGAGGGCGCCCTTCCGTCTGCAGGTGCGCGACATCTTTTTCATGTCGAACAACCTTACGGTGTTCGCGGGCGTGACAGCGTCGTCGGAGTGGAC
>JAEUMC010000663.1 GCA_016793415.1 Devosia sp.
GCAGACGGCCCCCTCCCTCGCCATTCGAGCGTAGCTCTCATGGCCTTCTCGCCTAAAATCGCTCCACCGGAGCGATTTTCCCTGCGGGATGGCTCGAAGTCCCCCATGAAGGGGGAGGTGAAGGGTCGAGGCTGTGGCTCGATCGTGCCCAATACTCGATGCGGCACCTCCCCCTTTATGGGGGAGGATGGGAGGGGGCCGTCTCTCTCAGCTTGCCACTCCAGGATCATCGCCCTGCCCCGCGTTCGCGCAGCACCCGCACATCCCAGGGCCCAAGTTCCAGCAGCTCGACCGGCGCGCCGCTCAGCACGTCCTCCACCGGCATCGGCGGCGTGACCGTCCGCGCCTGCCAGCCGAAATTGTGGACGAACCACAGCCGTTCTCCGGCGGCATTGGCAGCGCCGTGGACGGTCAGCGCACCGGGGACGAGCTGCTTGGCCCACGGGTGATCCGGCGCCAGCCAGCGACCCAGTGACTCGGCGAGGTCGAGGCCAGGAAAACTGCCGAGATAAGTGACGCGGCCAGCGCCGTGCCGATGCGTGGTGGCAGCGGGCCAGCGGCCAAAATGCGGATGCTGATAGCTGGCGAGTACCGTCGCGCCATCCGGGATCAGGCCCTCGACCAGACCCTCGGCGGCGCCCGCGATGTCGCCGGCGACGGCGAGCGGCTGCGTGAGGTTGCTGAACTCGTCGTACCAGGCGCCGGCAGCGGCAGCGAGACCGGCGGGCTGCCGGTCGAGTTTTGGCCGGCCGATCTCGTCGGCATAGCCGGTGCGGATGCCGAGGACGAGGTGGCCACCGGCCGCCGCATAGGCCGAGAGGTTGGCGATCAGCGCGTCGGAGGCGAGATAGAGCGCCGGGACGACCAGCGTGGGCAGCTCGGCCGCCAGTCTCGCGCGATCGGCGATCTCGAAATCGGCGGCATGCATCACCCGGACCTGGTGGCCGGCACGGTTCAGCCCGCCATAGAGGCGATAGACGATGCGCTCATAGGCGGCACGGTCCGGCGGCCCCTGCTTTTCTGGCTTGGCGCCCGGGTCCTGCATTGGCGGGTGGTACTCGAAGGCCCAGCGGGTCGGCATCGAGAACAGCAGCCCGGTCGAGGCGTCGGGGACGATGCCTTCGACCGCCTGCCCGGCCCGCCGGATTTCGCGGCCCAGCGCCGCGACTTGTTCATAGACCCGGCCCGGCACGAAGCTGTGCGGCAGCACGCCGCCCCAGAAGGTTTCCCAGGAGCCGTGCATGGTGTGCCAGTGCCAGTATTCGACGGCGCGGGCACCGCGGGCGATCATGGCCCAGGCGACCTGCCTCCACTGGCCGTCGAAGGCAGGATAGTTGAACCACGGGAAACCCACGCTGGTGGCATTGGTCTCGGTGACCATGAAGCGCTGCTGGCCGATGGCCCAGGTGCGATCGGAGATGAAGAACGGCGCCCAGCTGCCGGACGGCGGGAAGGCATAGTCGCCGACGATGTCGGGACCGAGCTGGTCCTGGGTAGCGAGGTACTGGTTGGAAGCGATGACGTCGCCGGTGGCGCCGATGGCGCGGTCATCGACCGCCGGCCGCATCGGGTCGATGCAGGTGGTGACGAACTGGTCGGGGGTGGCGTATTCGCGGACGATCGCCGTCTGCCAGGCAATGTACTCGGTGGTGAGCTCGGCCTGATAGCGCCGCCACGCCAGATCGTATTGCGGCACGTGGTTGCCGTCGGGCACCCAGAGCTCATCGATGTGGTTCAGGCGATGGGCCCAGTGGGTCAGGTTCCAGGCATGGTTGATCGCCTCGACGCCGTTGTACTTCTCCATGAGCCAGCGCTTGAAGCCGGCAAACACGTGGGTGTTGTGCGGCACCTGCTGGCCGGGTTCGTTGTCGACCTGGTAGCCGACCACCGCCGGATGCGCGGCATAGCGGCCGACCACGGTTCGGATGATGCGCTCGGCATAGCGGCGGAACACCGGGTGCGAGCAATCGGTCTCCTGCCGGGCGCCCCAGGGCACGCGCACGCCGGTCTTCTGTTCCGCGGCGATCTCGGGGTGCTTCAGCATCAGCCAGGGCGGCACCGCATAGGTCGGGGTGCCGAGCACCACCGAGATGCCGTGCGCGTGGGCGCCATCGAGCACCGGCTGCAACCACTCGAGCTCGAACTCGCCCTCGCGCGGCTCCCAGGTGCTCCACACCGACTCGCCGACGCGGATCAGGTTGAAGCCGGCGTCCCGCATCAGGCGGAAATCCTCGGCCATGCGCTCGACCGGCTGGTACTCGGGGTAATAGGCCGCACCAAACAGGATGCGATCCCCGATCCGGAGCCCTGACTTCGATTCCACGCCTCACTCCCTCGTGGAGACGCGGTTGGTCGCGCCATTGGGTGCAAATTGTTTGCGCAAACAATTTGGATGTCAATACGACTC
>JAEUMC010000748.1 GCA_016793415.1 Devosia sp.
GGGAGAAGGCCCGACTGATAGGTCCGCACACGAGTCTTAACGCTACGATGTTGGCGGGGTGGCCTTCTCCCTTGATGGGAGAAGGTGGCCGAAGGCCGGATGAGGGTGGGGCAACACGCTCGATCCGAGCGAGCGAGAAAGCGACGGGCTAAAGCCCCAGCTTCCCATCCAACTGGCCGGCCATCTCGTAGTGCGTGTGCTGCAGTTTCAGCGGCGTCACGGTGATGGCGTTGCCGTGCATGGCGAGGCGGAAGTCGTGCTCTTCGTCGAGCGGCCTCGGCGTCTCGGGGATGGCGATGAAGAATTTCCCCGCATTGTCGCTCGGGTAATAGGCCATTGGCGAGCGGGCGAAGCGCTGGAACGGCACCACCCGGATGCCCGTGACATCCTCGGGGGCGCAGAACGGGATGTTGACGTTGAAATAGACCTCGCCCCTGCCCTTCACTTCGGCCAGCAGTTGGCTCACCACCCGCGCCGCATAGGTCCGCGAGTTGGTCCAGTCGATTTCGGTGCCGCGCTCATAGTCGACGCCCTGGCTGATGCCGATGCCGAGTGCCCCGTGCAGGGCCCCCTCGCGTGCCCCGGCCACCGTGCCGGAGCAGTTGAGAATGTCGCCCAGGTTCTGGCCGTTGTTGATGCCTGACAGTACCAGGTCAGGCCTGACGTCCTTGCAGATATGGGTCATGCCGGCCACCACGCAGTCGGCCGGCGAACCGCCGACGATGGCAAACACCCGCTCCTCGCGCTGGTCGACACCCAGCTCCCGCCCGAAGGTGAAGCGATGCGCCGCGCCCGACTGGTTGCCGTCCGGCGCCACTACCCACACGTCGTCGCTGAGCGTCAGCGCGATCTCGCGCATCACAGAGATGCCGGGGGCATCCACGCCGTCGTCGTTGGTGATGAGGATCCTCACGAGCGCCCACCGATCGAGGTCAGCCCCTTCATATAGGGCTGCAGCACCGCTGGGATGGCGATCGAGCCATCCTCCTGCTGGTAGTTTTCCATCACCGCGATCAGTGCCCGCCCCACGGCGACGCCAGAGCCGTTCAGCGTATGGACGTGACGGATCTTGCCGTCCTTGCCCTTCACGCGAGCATCCATGCGGCGCGCCTGGAAATCCCCGCACACCGACACCGACGAAATCTCGCGATAGGTGTCCTGGCCCGGCAGCCAGGCCTCGAGGTCGTAAGTCTTCTGCGCCCCAAAGCCCATGTCGCCGGTGGACAGCATCATCACCCGATAGTGGATGCCGAGCTGCGTCAGCACATCCTCGGCATCCGACAGCATCTTCTCGTGCTCATCGCCCGAGGCTTCTGGCGTAGTGATCGCCACCATCTCGACCTTGTTGAACTGGTGCTGGCGCAGCATGCCGCGAGTATCGCGCCCGGCCGAGCCGGCCTCGGAGCGGAAGCATGGGGTCAGTGCCGTCAATCGCAGCGGCAGTTCGTCCTCGCTGAGGATGCTCTCCCGCACGAAGTTGGTCAGCGGCACTTCCGCCGTCGGGATCAGCGCCAACCGGCCTTCGCCGTGTGGGGTGAAGAACAGATCGTCGGCAAACTTGGGCAGCTGGTTGGTGCCGTAAAGCGCGTCGTCCTTCACCAGCAGCGGCGGCTGCACCTCGGTGTAGCCATGCTGGTCGACATGCAGATCGAGCATGAACTGGCCGATCGAGCGCTCGAGCCGCGCCAGGTGGCTCTTCAGCACCACGAAGCGAGCGCCGCTAAGCTTGGCGGCGACCTCGAAATCCATCTGCCCGAGCGCCTCGCCGGTCTCGAAATGCTCCTTCGGCTTGTAGCTGAAGCTGGGCTTTGCCGGCCGAGCCTTGGCTGCGGTGTCGGGCGAGCCGTTGCGACCGAAATACTCGACATTGTCGGCTTCGTCGGCCCCGCGCGGTACTTCATCGAGCGGCAGGTTGGGGATCACCAGTAGCGCGTTGCGCAGCCCCTCTTCCGCTTCCCTGCGCGTCGCTTCGCCGGCCTGGATCGCGTCCTTCAGGCTCGCGACTTCAGCCATCAGCTCGTTGGCCCTGACCTCATCCTTCTGCGCCTTGGCCTGGCCGATCAGCTTCGACATGGCGTTGCGCCTGGCCTGCGCGTCCTCGACCGCAGCGATGGCGCTGCGGCGGGATTCGTCCATGGCGATCAGCTCGGAGGCCTTGAACGGCACGTTCTTGCGCTCCGCGAGCGCAGCGTCGAACGCGGCGGGATTGGCTTTGATCCAGTTGATATCGAGCATGGAGAGACCTGCGGCGGGAGAAGGGCTCTGCTTTACCGGATTGGGGTGCGAGCGCAAGTCCCGACGGATGCGCTCGCCCCTATCAGGCCCTACTCGGTCTTCTCGGCCTCGGCCCCTTCGGCAGCCAGCGTCGCGGCCCGCCGCTTCTCGATCCAGCGGACCGACAGGATGGAAATTTCGTAGAGCAGGTACATCGGCAGCGCGAGGCCGATCTGCGAGATCGGATCGGGCGGCGTGATGAATGCCGCAAACACCAGGATGCCGACGATGGCGTAGCGGCGGCCCTTTTTCAGCGTCGCCGAGGAGACAAGGTCGATCTGCGCCAGCAGCGTCAGCACCACCGGCAACTGGAAGCAGATGCCGAAGGCGAGGATCAGCGTCATCGCCAGGCCGAGATACTCCGAGACCTTCACCAGCATGGTGATCTCGGTGGTCTCCATGGCATGGAAGAACCGCATGGCAAGCGGCAGCACCGCGAAATACACCATCGCAGCGCCGAGCACGAAGAACACCGGCGTCGCTACCAGGTACGGGATGAAGGCCTTACGCTCTTTCTTGTAGAGCCCGGGCGCGACGAAGCCGTAGACCTCGGTGGCGAGATACGGGAAACCGAGGAACAGCGCGCCGAAGAAGGCGAGGCTGAGCTGGGTGAAGAAGAATTCCTGCGGCGCGGTATAGATCAGCTCGACCGGCGCCGGCGCCACCGCCTCGCGATAGGGCTGCACCAGCACATCGAAGATGGTGCCGGCAAAAAAGAAGCAGGCGATCAGCAGCCCGAAGATCACCAGCAGCGAGCGGATCAGGCGCTTGCGCAGCTCGATCAGATGGTCGAGCAGCGGGGCTTCGCTCCCGGCGAGCTCATCCTGCTCCGCCTCGGGGGCGTTCTTGGGGGCTTCGAGCTTGGTCTGTTCGGCCATGGTCACGGCTTCTTGGCGGCAGCAGCCGGTTTCTTGGTCGCCGGCTTCTTGGCCGCAGGTTCAGCGACAGCGGTCTTCACGGCCTTGGCCGGGGTTGCTTTCGCGGCCGGCTTGGCGGCAACGCTCTCAGCCTTGGCGACAGGCTTCGCCGCCTTGACCGTGGCCTGTTTCGCAGGCGTGGCCCTGGCCGGCGCAATGGCCTCGACCGGAGCCGGCGAGTCGATCGGCTTCTTCGCTTTCGGCGCCGCCTTCTTTACGGGCGCAATATCGGTGGTCGCGACCTTGCTCTCTGCCGGCGCCTTGATCCTCGCCGGCCGCGCTGCCTTCACCGGCGCCTTGGGCGCTTCGGCAGGCTGGGCAATCGGGGTCATCACCGGAGGAGCCGCAGCGGCAGGCGCAGCAATGCCGGCGGCGGCCTTGATCTCGTCGACGACGCTTTCGACCTTCGGATCGGCAGGTTTCAGCACGCCCGAAGGCTGCACCTGCCCGCTCGCGGTCGTCGTGTTGAATTCCTTGCGGATCGCATCGGCAGTCGCCTTCAGCGGCTGCGTCACCGACTGGCGGAGATTGGTGATCTCGTTGA
>JAEUMC010000771.1 GCA_016793415.1 Devosia sp.
CGCTCCCGGTTCGGTCGCCGCTCCCGTCGGCGACGGGGACCTCGACCTGCCCGCCTTCGGCGGCTTTGTCGGAGCCGTGCTCAAGCACCGGAGCCTCCGAAGCAGGCATCGGCGCCTCCGGGATCGCCGGCGGCTCGGCGACTGGCGCTGGCTCCGGCGCCGAAGCCGGCGGCGGCAACGGACCGGGGTAGCGCGCCCCGAGCAGCGCCAGGGTCGCCGCGTGACGGCCGCTCTCGGCCAGTTCGGACGGCTTGCCACCGTCGACGATGTGGCCTGCGTCGAGCACCAGGATGCGGTCGGCGACCAGGCGCAGCACGTCGAAATCGCGGCTGGCGCAGAGCACGGTGAGGCCGTAGTCCGAGCGGATACGGTTGAACAGCACCAGAAACTCTGCCTCTTCGACCGGATCGAGCTCTGCAGTCGGCTCATCGAGGACAATGAGGCCGGGGCGACTGACCAGGGCCCGCGCCAAAGCGAGCCGCTGCAACTCGGCAGTGGTGAACTGGCGGGGCAGATGGTCGAGTACATCGGGCGCCAGCCCGACGACGCGTACCGCTTCGACCAGGCGATCCGCCTGCTCGTCGATCAACAGCTGTTCTTCGACACGCAGCGGTTCGGTGAGCGACAGGCCGACCGGCAGATCGGGGTTGAAGGCGGCGTGCGGATCGGCAAACACGAAGCTGATGCGGGCACGCGCTTCGCGAGCCAGATCGTCGCCGCGATAGGCGGTGCGATCGAAGGCCAGATGTCCGGTGCTGACGGCGCCGAGGCCGGCAACAAGGCGCAGCAGCTGCGTCTTGCCGGCGCCGGCGGCGCCGAGCACGCCGACAGCCTCGCCACGACGAACCGACATGGTGATGTTCTCGAGCACTGCAACCGGTGGCCGGCGCCGCCAGATGCGCGAAGCGGGGTCGGCGAAGCGCTTGCCGAGGCCATGCAGTTCCAGCAACGGCTCGCCGATCGGCGGTCGCGCCATGGTGCGAGTACGGGGCTTGCCGGCGGCAACCAGCTCGCGCGTCACGGCGTGTTGCGGTCGCTCCTGCAAGGCGGCGGATGGACCACGCTCCACCAGCTTGCCGCCGCTGAGGATAGCGGTTTCGAGCCCCATGGCGAGCGGCAGGCGAAAATCGCGAGTAAGGATCAACAGCGCGGTGCCGCGGTCGCGATTGGCGGTCAGCAAGGCGGTCAGCAGTTCGCTTCGGTCCGCTGGCCCGAGCGCCCTGCCCGGCTCATCGCAGATCAGCAGGTCAGCGCCACGTTCCAGCCAGCCGGCGAGATCGGCGAGAGTGCTGTCGGAGACGATCAGGCCAGGGCGCCCGGCCGGCAGGCCGGCGCCATGCACGCTGGCGCCGTCGGGCAGCAACCCCGCGAGGGCATGCGCCAGCACCGTCTTGCCGCTGCTGGCACGACCGACGACAGCAATGGCGGCACCGTCGGCCAAAGCGAGATCGAGGTCGGCGATCGGCCGGCTCCCTCCCAGGGTGACGCCGAGACCGGCCAGATCAAGCGCCATGCCGCACTCCCCTGAGGCCGCTGGCGGCCAGCATGAGGGCCAGCGAAGTGATCACCGCGACAGCGCCGGGCACCAGGATCAGCAGCGGGCGGATGGTCATGACCTGCTGGGAGTCACGCAGCATCAACCCCAGGCTGGCGCCGGGCGACAGGACGCCAAGACCAGCGAAGGAGAGACTGACTTCGATAAGGATGGCGATAGCCAGCAGCTCGAGGCCCAGAGCTGCGAGCTGGGGCAACAGGCGCGGCAACACGTGGCGCTGCGCCGTGGCCAACGGGCGAAGCCCGGCCAACCGCGCCGCGGTGACGTAGTCGCGGTGCCAGAGCGGCGCCAGCGCCTGGCGGCTGACCATGGCGGCGACCACGACGCCGGGGACGGCGATGGCCAGGAACAGCGTCAGGTTGGCCGGTGCAGCGAGGCCACTGACGACCATGCCGATCAGCAGTGCCGGTGGCAGCATGCCGATGGCATGCGCGGTGTGGCGCGTGGCCGGCAGGCGCAGCGCGAGGGCGACGCCGATGGGAATGCCGACGAACAGGCTGGCGAGCGTGACGAAAACAGAGAGCAGCAGAGTTGTGAGCGTTGCGGCCATAAGCACCGAGATGCCGTCGCGGCCAATGGCATCGGTTCCGATCCAGTGGCTGGCGTCGGGTTCGGCGAGCGGCGTTAGGCTCGCCGCGCCGTGCGGCGTCCAGGCGAGCGAAACCAGGGCAAGCACAGCGATGATCGCTGCCAGTGTCGCACCGAGGATGACGCGAAGGTCGACGACGGGGCGCGGCGGCGCGGCTTCAAGGGTCATCGGCGCACCTCGGCGCGCAAGACGGGATCGACCAGCACTCGCAGCAGCGACAGCAACAGCATGCCGAGCGTCGCGACCATGATCAGCAGCAGCAGTCCACCCCGCAGCAGCGCCAGATCGTGCTGTTCGGCGGCGCCGAGGATCTGCCGGCCGAGCCCTGGCAGGAAGAACACGCTTTCGACCAGCGCTGCTCCGATCAGCAACGAGCCAAAAATACGCGCCAGCGCCTGTGGCAGTTCGGGCAGCGCCCGGGCGAGGCCCAATTGCCAGCCAGCCGTTGCGGCAGTGACTCCCGCGATGCGCAGGCGCTGCACATCGTGCGCGTCGATACGGCCGAAGTCGCGGCGAATGCGCAGGGCGAGTTGGCCGGCATAGGGCAGCCCGAGAGCCGCTGCCGGCAGCACGAGCGAACTCAGCGCCCCCAGCGGATTGCTCCAGGGAACGAACCCGCTGGCTGGGAGCAGCTTCAGCAGGCCGGCAAACAGCAGCGCCAGCAGCATGCCGAGCCAGAAGGGCGGCAACAGCGCCAGCACTGCCGAAAGGCCGCGCAGCAGCCGATCGGGGGCGCCCCGAAAGCGACCGGCGACAAGACCGAGGCTCGCCCCTGCCGCGCCGGCCACGATCAATGCCAGCAGCGCCAGCGGCAGGGTGACGGCAAGCCGTTCGGCGAAGGTATTGGGCGCACCCGTATCGCCGGTGAACAAGCCGAGAAAGCGGATCCAGGCAGATCGATCGGCATCGCCTCCACCCGGGAGGATGTCGAGGACGAGGAACAGCAACGTTGCCGCGCCGAGCACCGCTCCGACTGCCAACGCGAGCCGCGTGAGGACGTAATCTCTCATGCCCCGGGCCCCAGGAACCGATCAAATGAAGGAAAGACCCAACCGGCTAATGCTTAGTCAATGACTGGTTAATTTCCAATGTATCGCCTCAGCGCCGATCACTGAACCGGGTCGAAAGGATCACCGGGACCAGCCCGACCAAGACAACGGTCAAGGCCGGCAGTGCGGCCTCGGTGAACAGGCTGACATTGGCGCGGGCGTAGACCACGGTGGCCAATGTTTCGACGCCGAGCGGGCGCAGCAACAGTGT
>JAEUMC010000780.1 GCA_016793415.1 Devosia sp.
CGGGCTTACTGTCGACGCCATCATGCAGCAGCTGCAATCGGGCGACGGCGACATGACCTATGATGTCACCATCCCGCCCGCCATCCTGCAGATGCTGACGGCCCAGGGCGACGAGAAGCTGATGACGGTGTCGTCGGGCAACACCAACTTCATCTTCATCAACACCGTCTCGGGCAACAATAACGGCGCGCTCAAGGACCTGAAGGTGCGCCAGGCGCTGAACTATGCCGTCGACAAGGCCGCCATCGTGCAGCAGATGGGCGGGCCGTCGATCGCCAAGCCGGTGAACGGCATTTTCGGCCTCGGCGTGCTCGGCTACCACGAGTTCGACCTCTACCCCACGCCTGAAGCCAAGGGCGACCCGGAAAAGGCCAAGGCGCTGCTCGCCGAAGCCGGCTTCCCCAATGGCATCACGCTCAAGATGCCGTTCCGCAACAAGGGCAACGAGCCGGCGGTGGCCCAGACCATCCAGGCATCGATGGCCAAGGCCGGCATCACCCTCGAGCTGACCCCGGTGGCGCCGGCGGACTATTACTCGAAGTTCATGACCAACCCGGTCAACACCCAGGAAGGCACCTGGGATATCGCTCCGGTCGGCTGGACTCCCGACTGGGCCGGCGGCTCGGCACGCTCGGTGTTCCAGCCGCAGTTCAGCTATGACGGCACGCACCAGACCTACAACTACACCGACTACAACAACGACAAGGCGAACGAACTGGCCCAGCAGGCGATCAACGCCACGACGCCCGAGGAAGTCGGCGCGCTCTGGGCCCAGGTCGATGAGCTGGTGATGGCCGATGCCCCGGTAGTGCCGCTGATCGCCAACCTGATCGTGCTCTACCACGGCGCCGCAGTGCAGAACTTCCAGCCCTACTCGATCGGCGTCCAGGGCGACTGGACCAACGTCTGGCTGCAGCAATAGGCTGGGGCTGACGAGCCGGGGTGGGGATAGCGCGGTGCGCACAGAGTACCCCCCACCCTGTCCCTCCCCCGCAAGGGGGGAGGAGACACCAACACCGGCGCCAGTGTTTTGGTCTCCCTCCCCCTTGCGGGGAGGGGACAGGGGTGGGGGTACTCTTCCCGCACCGGCTCATCATTGGACCAACGCACTTGGATCGCCGGTCCTCAGTCTGGAGCAGTGGCGTGGCAGTTCTCGAAGCGCGGCATCTGAGCGTCGATATTCCCACCGAAGACGGCGTGATCCATGCGGTGCGCGACGTCTCCTTCGCGCTCGAAGCCGGCGAATTGTTCGGCATTGCGGGTGAATCCGGCTCGGGCAAGTCTGTCCTCACCCAGGCCATCCTCGGCCTCCTCCCCAATGCGATCGTCACGGGTGAAGTGCTGTTCGAGGGCCGCAACCTGCTCGGCCTGAAACCTGTCGAACTGCAGGCGATCCGCGGCTCGCGCATCGGCATGATCTTCCAGGATCCGATGTCGAGCCTGCATCCCTACTACACCGTCGGCAGCCAGATCACCGAGATGATCCACGCCCACGAGAAGGTAGACAAGGCCGCGGCGCGCCGCCGCGCCGTCGACCTGCTCGCCCGCGTCGGCATCAGCGAGGCCGACCGCCGCTTCGACAGTTTCCCGCATCAGTTCTCGGGCGGCATGCGCCAGCGCGTGATGATCGCCATGGCGCTGATCCTCAACCCGCCGCTGGTGATCGCGGACGAACCCACCACCGCCCTCGATGTCACCGTGCAGGCGCAGATCGTTGCGCTGCTCGACGAGATGCGGCGCGAGCGCGGCACCACCGTGGTGATGATCACCCACGATCTCGGCTTGCTCTCCAGCATCGCCGACCACGTGATGGTGATGTATGCCGGCCGCCGCATGGAGCTCGGGCCCAGCACCCCGCTCTTCGCCGCCCCGGCTCATCCCTACACATCAGGCCTCCTCGCCTCCTCTCCCGCCAATTACGAGGCCGGCGCCGAGCTGGTGCCGATCCCCGGCCGCCCGCCGAGCCTGCTCAATACCCCGGTGGGCTGCGCGTTCGCGCCGCGCTGCGCCAGCGCTCTGCCGCGCTGTGCCG
This sequence comes from Devosia sp., assembly GCA_016793415.1. Lineage (GTDB taxonomy): Bacteria > Pseudomonadota > Alphaproteobacteria > Rhizobiales > Devosiaceae > Devosia_A. The sequence continues at coordinate 2,033 of JAEUMC010000780.1, forward strand.
CCGAAGCGCCGCCGCTGCGGGTGTTCAGCGATGGCTTGCAATCGCTGTGCTGGCTGGAGGGCCCACCGGCCGATGCCGCCGCC
>JAEUMC010000842.1 GCA_016793415.1 Devosia sp.
TCCGACGACAAGCTGACTTACGAGTTCAAGATCCGGAAGACCAACTTCTCCGACGGCACGCCGGTGACCGCCGAGGACGTGATCTACTCGCTCAACACCATGAAGGCCTCTCCGGTCGTCAACAACTCGTCGGCCTACAACGCCGTTACCGCGATCGAGAAGGTCGACGACCAGACCGTCAAGGTGACGCTGTCGCAGCCGAGCCAGAACTTCTGGCGTGGCATGGGCTCGGTCGCCGGGTTGATCCAGCCCGAGCACGCCGCCGGCACGATCGCCACCAACCCGATCGGCACCGGCCCTTATGTGCTGAAGTCCTACACCACCAACTCGACCTTCGAGTTCGAAGCCAACCCGAACTACTGGGGCACCAAGCCGACCATCACCGCTGCCACCGTGCGCATCGTGACCGACGGCACCGCCGGCCTCAACGCGCTCGAAGCCGGTGAAGTGGACGCCGTTCCGGTGATCACCATCGACCTGTGGGAACAGCTGACCAAGCGTGAGCTCGACAAGAAGTTCACCCTCGTCACCTACCCGCAGATCGGCGAGCCGACCTACGCGGTGTTCAACCAGAAGCTCGATCCGGCGCTGCGCCAGGCGCTTGCCGCGACGCTCGACCGCCAGTCCTACAACGACGCCTTCGGCGCCGCCTGGGGCGCCGAGAATACCTGTACCTTCGCACTGCCCAACCAGCCCTGGTACTCGCCGGAGAGCCCGGAGACCTGCCCGTACCCGTTCGACTATGAAGGTGCGATGGCCAAGGCGCCGGAATTTGCCTCGACCCCACTGGAATATGCATCGCTGAGCGACGTGCCTGACCTGTCGCTGCCGGCCGACATCATGATCCCGGCCATGCAGGGTGCCGGCTTCAACGTCACCCGCAACGCCATCGACCTCGCCCGTTACAGCCAGCTGATCTTCCAGGGCCGTCCGCCGCAGTTCGACATCACCGTGATGTCGGGCGACGCCGAGCCGACCCAGTGGGCCTGCCCCACCCCGGACAAGGCCGGCTGGAGCACCTATTGCAGCGCCGAATACACCCAAGCGCTGAGCGATGCCGACAAGGCGACCTCGGACGAGGAATACCTCGCCAAGATGAAGGAGGCCGCCGACATCCTGCGCAAGGACGCCGTCATCGTGCCGCTGATCGCCAAGAAGGGCGTCGGCCTGTTCGACGGCGAGCTCAAGGGCTTCCTCGAGCCGCGCGTCCTCGTCGCGATCGAGATCGGCAAGCTGCACTGGTAAGTGTAGCCTGAGCAAATAGTGGCGAGCCGCCGGCTTAGTGCCGGCGGCTCGTGACCGGTTTCCCCGGCCCCGAACGGGCCGCTTCGAAGGGTTGAGCTGAATGGCAATTTACGCGCTGCGCAAACTTGCGTTTTTCCTGGGCGCCGTCTTCGTTGCCTCGCTGGCCATTTTCATTCTCATTCGCGCCGCCGGCGGCAACGTCGCCGCCATCGTTCTCGGCAAGGACGCCACCGCCGAAGCAATCAACGCCCTGGCGCATGCCTATGGGCTCGATCAGCCGCTGCCGGTCCAGTATTTCAACTGGATCACCAACATGCTGCAGGGCGATCTCGGCCAATCCTTCCGCACCAAGGAAAGCGTCGCCGACCTGGTCACCGCGCGGCTTTCCGTCTCAGTGCCGCTGGCCCTCTCCGGCCTGCTGCTCGGCCTCATCATCGCCATTCCCGTCGGCACCTACGCCGCGCGCAACGTGGGAAAACCTTCGGGCGCCGTGCTGGCGCTGATCAGCCAGATCGGCATCGCTGTACCGGTATTCTGGGCCGGCATCTTGCTTTCGGTGCTGTTCGGCGTGAAGCTCGGCTGGCTGCCCACCGGCGGCTGGGTCGACTGGCGTGAAAGCCCGATCGGCGCCATCCGCTCGCTGGTGCTGCCGGTACTGTCGCTTGGCCTGATCATGGCTGCCGTGCTGATCCGCTATGTGCGTTCCGCCGTGCTCGACGTGATGAACCAGGACTATGTGCGCACTGCCCGCGCCGTCGGTATGACCCGCACCCAGGCGCTGCTCAGCGTCGGCTTACGCAACGCCGCGCTCCCCATCGTCACCATTGTGGGGCTGCAGATTGCCGAACTGATCGGCGGCACCGTCATCATCGAGATGGTGTTCTCGCTGCCGGGTCTGAGCCGCATGATCCTCGCCAACGTGGCCGCCCGCGAGGTCATCGTGGTGCAGTCGACCGTCATGCTGATCATCATCTTCGTCATCTTCGTCAATTTCGTCGTCGACCTGCTCTACGGCGTGCTCGACCCGCGCGTCCGGAACGCGGCGTGAGAGGGGAGGCAGCACACATGAACACCACCACCGCCCCCACCGTCACCCCGCGCCGTCGTCGCCGCCTCGAGCTCAATGCCTCGCTGGTCGTCGGCGTGGTGCTGACCATCGGCTTTCTGGTCATCGCCATCGTTTCGTTCTTCTGGCTGCCCTCGAACCCGAACATCCCCAACATCAAGAACCGCATGCTGCCGCCGGGCACCGTCGACCACTGGCTCGGCACCGACGGGCTCGGTCGCGATATCATCGCCCAGTTGATGGTCGGGGCGCGCACCTCGATCCTCGTCGGCGCCGGCGGCGCCACCATCAGCCTGATCCTCGGCACCATCGCCGGGTTGGTCGCTGCCGCCTATGGCAAGATCGCCGATGAAACCATCTCGCGCGGCGCCGACATCATGCTGTCGATCCCCGGCATGGTGACTGCCCTGGTGCTCGCCGCCACCATGGGCTCGGGCGCGCTCACCACCATCTTCGCGCTCACCGCCTTCTTCACCCCCTCCTTCACCCGCGTCATCCGCTCGGCCGCGATGAGCGTGCTGCAGGAGGATTTCATCACCTCCGCCAAGCTCTATGGCCGTGGCAAGCTGTTCATCCTGGCGCGCCACGTCATCCCCAATATCGCCGGTGTAATGATCGTCCAGTTCACCCTGTATTTCGCCGCCGGCATCCTCACCGAGGCGGGCCTCTCCTATCTCGGCGTCGGCGTCACCCGGCCCTCGATTTCGTGGGGCATGATGCTCAACGAAGCACAGCAGACCGTCGGCATTTCCTCGCCACTCGCCATGTGGCCGGGCCTGGCCATCGTTATCGTCGTGCTCGGCCTGAACCTGCTCGGCGACGGGTTGCGCGACGTGCTCGACCCAAAACTGAAGCGGAGGAGCTGATGACCTCGGCCAAACCGCACGCCATCGAGGTCAAGGACCTCGTCGTCTCCAACGGCGACGTCACCGCGGTGCGCGGCGTCTCCTTCACCATCCCGCAGGGCGGCCGCATGGGGCTGGTCGGTGAATCCGGCTCCGGCAAATCGATGACGGCGCTGGCGCTGATGGGCCTGTTGCCGATGGGCTGGAACACCCATGGCAACATCCTCCATGACGGCGTCGACCTCGTCACCCAGTCCGACAAGGCGCTGTCGAGCCGCCGCGGCCGCACCCTCTCGATGGTGTTCCAGGATCCGCTGAGTTCGCTCAATCCGGTCCGCCGCGTGGGCGACCAGATCAGCTCGGTGATCCGCCGCCACACCGGCGCCGACAAGCGCGTCGCCGAAGCGCAGACCATCGAGCTGATCAAGCAGATGAACCTGCCGCGCCCCGAGCAACTGGTGCGCGCCTATCCGCACGAGATCTCCGGCGGCCAGCGCCAGCGCATCATGATCGCCATGGCGCTCGCCTGCTACCCGCAGCTGATCATCGCCGATGAGCCGACCACGGCGCTCGACGTCACCGTGCAGAAGCAGGTGCTGCGCCTGCTCAACGGCGCCGTCCGCGATCGCGGCTCGGCGCTCTTGATGATCACCCACGACCTGCCGATCATCGCCGCCATGTGCGACACCGTCGCAGTGATGTATGCCGGCCGCATCGTCGAAATCGGCCCGGTGCAGGAGGTGTTCCGCAACCCCAGGCACCACTACACGCGCGGCCTGCTCGACAGCCAGCCGACCATGGACAACATCGCGCTCGACGGTTCGTCGCGCCTCGTTTCCATCCCCGGCATGGTGCCGCCGCTGCACAGCCTGCCCACCGGCTGCGCCTTCAATCCCCGCTGCCCCGCCGCCAGCGACAAGTGCCGCGAGACCATGCCGGAGCTCGGCACCGACGGCATCAATGCCGCCTGCTGGCACCCGATCCAGCCCGCGGGCGAGGTGGCCGCGCAATGAGTACCGTGACCCCATTCCCCGCCGATGTCAGGCCGCTGCTCGAAGTGCGGCAACTGAGCCAGGTTTACAACCTGCGCCGCCAGAAGCTGCTTGGCCCCCGGCCGACGCTCAAGGTGCTCGACAGCATCGATTTCTCGGTTCGCCCGGGCGAGGCCGTGGGACTTGTCGGCGAAAGCGGTTCAGGCAAGACCACCCTCACCCGCATGCTGACCGGCGTCGAGCGTCCCGGCCAGGGCCAGGTGCTCTATGATGGCGTCGACGTCTGGACCGGCGGCGAAGCGCACAAGAAGCTGTTCCGCCGCTCGGTGCAGGTGGTGCTGCAAAACCCGCGCTCCTCGCTCGATCCGCGCATGCGCGTCGGCACCTCGCTGCTCGAACCGCTGCGCAGTTTGAGGATCGAAGGCGACCACGCCGCCCGGGTGCTCGAAGTGCTCGACCAGGTCGGGCTCGACAAGAACGCTCTCGAGCGCTTCCCGCACGAGTTTTCCGGCGGCCAGCTGCAGCGCATCGCCATCGCCCGTGCACTGATGCCAGGGCCAAAGGTGCTGATCGCCGACGAGCCGGTCTCCGCCCTCGACGTCTCGATCCAGGCCCAGGTGCTGAACCTGTTGAAGGACCTGGTGCGCGACCTCGGCCTCGGCCTCGTCTTCATCGCGCACGACCTCTCCGTCGTCGCCTACACAACCAGCAAGGTCTATGTGATGTCGTCTGGCAAGATCGTCGAAGTGGGCAAGCCGCTCGACCTGTTCCGCAACCCACAGGCCGAGGCGACACAGGCGCTCGTCGGCGCTGTGCTCAGCGTCGAAGCGGGTCTCGCCGGGAACGCCCTCGCATGAGCCAGTGCGTCGCCATAACAGGTTCTACCACCGGCATCGGCTATGCCATCGCCGAGGCCTTTGCCCAGGCCGGCGCGCGGCTGGTGATCAACTCGCACCTCGCTGACGATAGCGGGGCAGCCGCGCGGCTCGGCAAGCTGACCGAATGCCACTTCGTCCAGGCCGATCTCTCGACGGTGGCTGGTGCGCAGGGCTTCGTCGCGGCGGCGCGCGCGAAACTCGGTCGGCTCGATACGCTGGTCAACAACGCCGGCACCTACCTCGACACCAATTTCGACGATCTCACCGAAGCGGCGTTCGACCGCACCTTCAATCTCAACGTGAAGGGCTACCTGTTCGCCGCGCAGGCCTTCGTCAAAGGTCTGTCGCCCAAGCAGGAGAACCCGAGCATCATCTGCACCGGCTCGACCAACTCACTGGCGGCCGAAAAGAACAGCGTCATCTACGATACCAGCAAGGGCGCGGTGCTGATGCTGGTCCGCAACCTGGCGGTCACGCTCGCCGAGCGCGGCATCCGCGTCAACGGCATCGGGCCGGGGATCATCGAGACGCCGCTGTCCGCCAAGGGCCTGGCGGCGCCGGGCGTCCGCCCTGCCCTCGAGCGGCAGATCCCGCTCGGCCGCGTCGGCATGCCCGCCGATATCGGCGGCGCCGCCGTGTTCCTCGCCTCGCCTGCCGCCCGCTACATCACCGGACAGATGCTCTATGTCGATGGCGGCATCCTCGCCAACCAGATGTCCTGGGAGCCCCAAGCATGAGTGAACACCTGCGCTACGCCGAAGGCGGCGAGGTCCATCTCGATTTCCACGGCGCCACCAACACCACCATCGATTTCATCATCTCGCGCTACGGCGTCGAGGCGATGGACGCGATCTTCAAAAAGGTCGGCAAGGACGTCTACCGCTCCATCCATGACGACCTCGTGGCCGGCGATACCGGCCAGTTGGTCCGGCACTGGCGGCATTTCTTTTCCCGCGAGAACTGCGACTACGACATCGAGGTCGGCGCCGACGAGATCGTCCTCACCGTCCGCCACTGCACCGCCTGGCATCACGTGGCCAAGCTCGTCGGCACGCCCTCCCGGCACTTCTGCGACCAGACCACGCGGACCAATGAGGCGCTGGCCGAAGGCTCACCCTATGCCATCGACACGGAAATCACCGGCCCCGGCGCTTGCCGTCAGGTGATCAGGAGGCGCGCATGATCCCGTCCGACCACTTCACCCGCTTCTACAACGAGGTCTTCAAGTTCCTGGAGTCGCAGGGCGAGGACCAGTTGCAGGCTTACTTCCTCGCCATTTCGAAGAACCAGGAAAAGCACATCCTCGAGTTGATCGAGACCAAGGGTCTCGAGGGCATGGAGGAGTACTGGACCCACATCAAGATCGAAGAAAACTGCGACATGGACATCGACCGCAACGAGGATCGCCTCGAATTGCGGATGAATGTCTGCCCGAGCCTGAGCAAGGTCATGGACAACGACGCCGAGCCGATGGGCCGCTACTGCGACCACTGCGCCGGCTGGATCGGCCCGATCTTCGACAAGACCGGCTATCACCTGGTCTACGACGTGATCGACCGGAAGAAACCGCAATGCGTCATGCGGGTATTCAAGGACGCGGCCAAGGCCAAGGAAGCCGAAAAGGACGTGAAGCTGCTGATGGGGTGGCCGGGGCACAAGGTCTGAGCCGCTCGAGAGGCTGGTGGCTGTGGACCCCCACCCCTGTCCCCTCCCCGCAAGGGGGAGGGAGACCCTCACACTGACATCTCAGTCTGCGTCTACCTCCCCCTTGCGGGGAGGGATTAAGGGTGGGGGTCAGCCCGCACCGGCGATAGAGATGCGCCTCAGGCCCCAAACCCCGTCAGCCCGACCTCCCGCGCCGACGCGTCGAGCTGCTCCAGCGTCGCGGCATCCACCGGCACACCCTCGGCCATCCGCTTCGCCTTGCTCTCGAGCTCCGGCATCCCCGGCAGTTTCACCGTGCCGCCGCCCGCGTTCTCCGACAGCACCCAGCCCAGCACCGCTTCCATTTCGGTGGCGAACGGCCCGGCTGTCCCCAGCCGTTCCGGCGAGACGATCACCGAGAACATCGAGTTGATTACCGCGCCGCTGCCGTCCTTCTGATGCTGCGTCGGGGCGCCGACCAGCGCCGCGCCGAGCAGTTCACAGGCCAGCATCATGCCCCAGCCCTTGTGCTCGCCGAACGTCGTCAGCGAACCCGGCGGGTCTTCAAACAATGCGCCGGGGTTGATGGTCGGCTTGCCCTGGTTGTCGAGCAGCGCACCGGGCGGCAGCTCGACCCCCTTGTTGTGCGCCACGCGCACCTTGCCGGCGGCGAGCTTGGAGGTGGCGAAATCCACCACCACCGGCGGGGCCCCGTCGCGCGGGAACGCCGCGGCGAACGGGTTGGTGCCGAGCCGCGACTGCGTACCGCCGAACGGCGCGACGATGGCGCCGGCCACCACGTTGACGAAATGGATCGACACCATGCCGGCCGCCGCGCACTGCTCGGCCCAGTGACCGATGCGGCCGATATGGTGGCTGTTGCGTAGGCTGACGATGGCGCTGCCCTCGGCTTTGGCGCGCGCGATGCCAAGCGCCATCGCGTCATGCGCCATCACCTGGCCGGCACCCTGCCCGGCATCGCAGATCAGCATGGCGCCGGTATCGATCGCCACCTTGAGGCTCTGGTTCATCACCATGCCGCCGGACTTCACGCCGTTGATGTACATCGGCACCACGCCGACGCCGTGAGAATCGTGGCCGCGCAGGTTCGCTTCCACCAGATGCTCGGCGATCAGTTGCGCTTCCCGCGGCTCCGACCCGGCAGCGCGGAAAACGCTTACGGTGTTCGCTTGCAGCCGGTCCCAGGGGACGAGGTGCATCTTGGTCTCAGACATTGATTGGTTTCCTTGGGGCGGGCGCGCCGTTGGTGTAGCCCGCGGCGCCTGTGACAGCCATAAGACTCTAGGTCGATCGAGCTGGCCCCGGCTGCGACGATACCGAACGCCAGTTCTCGACCGCGTCGAGCGGGTACATCGGCCGCGGCACCCGCTGCCATGGCAGGGTGAACACGTCCGACTGGCCGGGGCCGCGCGTATCGGCACGGATCACCCGCGAGGTCAGGGGCGCGAAATGCTGGAAGTTGGAAGCGGTCTTCAGCACCGCGATCTTGTAGTCGCGCGGCTCCACCCCCATCGCCTCGTAGAGCTGCGGCAGGTTGCCGGCGAGCCCGCGCAATTCGGTGATCATCATGGTGATCGGCCCGACATCGAAGATCACCGCCTGGCCGAGATCGACCTCGTTCTGGTGGCTGTCGGTGATGTGGATCACCCCGCCGCCGACCGTGCGGACGGTGCCCGTCACTTCGAGCGGGGTGAAGAATGCCGGCGCCGCATCTCCGCCCAGCAACAGCGTCACCTGAGCCCCCTCGCCCGCTTCGCTCAGCGTCTTCGCTGCACCAGGCGAAATCAGCGGCACCAGCGCCTTGCTCTTGATCTTCAGCCGGATCATCGCCTCGAGGATCAGGTTGCTGTCGCCGGCCGAGCCGCCGAACACCGTGTCGCCGGTGTCGGACAAGACTACGATGCCCCTCGGCTCGGCATCCGCCATCCGCACCGCATCGTCGATCGACACCGCCTCGCGCACCTGAAAATCGTCGCGCAGCGACCAGCAGAGTTCGGCGAGCTCGTCGGCCAGCTTTTCCGCGAGGGCCTGGTCGTTGTCGGTAACGACGATGGTCGACCAGCCGCCTTCGGCCACGTCGAGCCAGGGCTGCATTGGATAGTTCGAGGCCTGCAGCACCCTGGGGTCGGCTTCCATGGCCCGCGCCCGGTCGAACCAGACCTTCATCGGTCCCTTGGAGGTGAGGAACTGCTCCTGGTGCGACACCAGCGGGATCTTCCGCCAGGCCGTGGTCGGCCTGAGCTTCTCGGTGATGATCCTGAGCAGGAGTTCGGTGCCGATCACCCCGGTATCGAAGGTGTCGTGCGGCTGCGTCCGGTGCCCGACGATGGCATCGACGCTGTCGACCATCTTCTGCGTCACATTGGCGTGGTGGTCGAGCCCGAGCACGATCGGCACATCCGGCCCGAGGATCTGCCGGCAGAGTGCCGCCTGCTCCCCCTCGACATCGTCGATGCCTTCGGCGGCGCAGGCGCCATGCAGCTGCAGCGCCAACCCGTGGATCGGCCCCTCGGCCAGCGCCGCCTGCAGGAGGGTTCGGATCCGGCCGTCGAAATGGTCGTAGGACGCGCGATCGATCCGCCCGCCAGCCACAGCCCAGGCGCGAACGATCGGCACGATCTCGAGGTCGAGCGGCGACTCCTCGATCACCTTGAGAAAGCCGCCGACCTGGCCGAGGCCGCGCAGCTTTTCGACGATCTCGCTGCCCTCGTAGATGCCGAACGCCTGGTAATCCGCCAACGTGGTGAGCAAAGGATTGAAGTCGTTGGTTTCCTGGGCGACGTGGATGATGGCGATGCGCAACGCTGCTCCCCCGAGCTCAGCCATGGAGTTGCGCCGACAGATGGGTGGAGATCCGCTTGGCGGCGCCCTTCAGCGCATCGGCTGCGACGGCCGTGAGTTCCGGCTTCATCCGCCGCTCCGGCGCCGACAGCGACATCGCCGCCACCGGATAGCCGGTCCGGTCGAGGATCGGCACGCCGATGCACATCAGCCCATCCTCGTTCTCGCCCACCTCGATGGCGTAGCCGCGACGCCGTACGTCGTCGACCTGCCGGCGCAACTTGTCGGCGTCGGTCAGTGTGTTGATGGTCCGCTGCGGCAACTCACTGCTCAGCGCCAGCGCGTCGGCATCGGGGAGGAACGCCATCATGGCTTTCCCCAGCGAGGTCGAATGCGCCGGATGCCGGTGCCCGATCCGCGCGTTGGCGCGCAACGGTCGGCCCGGCTCGAGCATATCGATATAGACCACCTCGTTGTCCGACAGCACCGCGAGGTTCACCGTCTCGTGGAAGGTCTCCATCAGCGTGCGCATCTCGGGCTGGGCGATGTCGCGCAGGCCCTGCAGCTCCTGGTCGACCCGCGCCAGCGCGCGGAACTTCTTGCCCACGCCATAGCGGTCGCGCTTCAGGTCGTGCTCGATGAACTGAGCCGCCGACAGCGTCTGCAGGTAGCGGAACACCGTGGTTTTGGGCAGCTTCAGTTCCGCCACCGTCTCGGTCAGCGTCACGTCGTGTCCCTGCCGCGCCACATAGTCCAGCACCTGCAGGGCCTTCATCACCGGAAGAACGATATAGTCGCCACCAGACTTGCCCATCGCCTTATCCTCGGTTGCTCAGTCAGAAGAACGTCTTCAATGCGCCGGTAACGCCGTAATCCTCGTCGACCAGCACCAGCATCTGCCACTTGTCGAAGGTCGTGCACGGGTGCCCGATGCCGAACGCCACCATGTCGCCGGCCTCGAGCGGGCTGTCGGTGGGCGTTGTCATGTGGCAATGCTGGTCGTTGAGCGCCACGACGGTATGCCCTGCCGGCATCGCCTCGGGCCTGGTCATCTGGCCCGGGCGGAACCAGCGCAGCGGCACCGGCATGCCGGCATCGAAGCTGATGTCGCGCTTGCCCATGGTCAGCACGGTGCGCCCATCCTCGGGCCGCGACTGCACGTAAGCCCAGACTTCCAGTGCCGCCTCGAGCCGTCCTTCCGGCAGCTGCAGCGAGGTGTCGCTGATGATCCGCTCGAACGCCGCGGCGTAAGAGATCGAGTCATGCGTCAGGTAGCAGCCCGAGCGCAGCACCTTCACCACCGGCCGCGCGAACGCCACCTGGTTGAAGCGGGTGCCGACCCGGTCGAAGAAGGCCGAACCGCCGGCGCTCACCACCACCGGCTGGCCATCGCGGAACAGCCCCTCGGCCAGCGCGGAAACAGCCAGCGCCGCCACATCGTCGATCAGTCCGTCCGCCGCTTCCGGCGTCGGCAGCAACCCCTCGAAGCACTCGAACCCACCCAGCACCAGCCCCGGCGTCGAGGCGACGACGCGCGCCACCTCCATCGCCTGTTCGCGGGTGCGCGCCCCGGTGCGCCCTCCGAGGAAGCCGATCTCGACCAGTACGCGCAGCGGATTGCCCTTGGGCGGCGGGTTG
>JAEUMC010000863.1 GCA_016793415.1 Devosia sp.
CGCCACCGGCAGCCGGCACGTAGCTGACGCTGCCCTTGTCGCCGATCACCCTGCAGAAATCCCACACCGCGCTCCAGAAGGCGCCCGGCTGGCTGGTCGACCAGCGATGCAGCACGTCATAGGAGGCGCCGGCAAAACCATAAGTCCCAGCAAAGCGCGTCAAGTTGGCAGCCGCGACCCATGCCGCGTTCGGGCGCCAGACGATATCGGTATCCAAGTCTCTTCCCCTTGCGGCGGTCGGTTTATCGATTGCTGCCGCGACCGCATCGCTATAAGCAGTTTGTGGACCGAACGGTACAACAATCGGTCCCGACTCGCCAAGTACGACCTGTGGATTGAGAGCAATGTCTGAAGACGCCGTCATCGTCGCCGCCGCCCGCACCCCCATCGGCCGCTTCGGCGGAGCCTTCTCCGACCTGCCCGCGACGGCGCTTGGCGCCGTCGCCGTACGTGCCGTGATCGAGCGCAGCGGCGTCGATCCCGCAGCGATAGACGATGTACTGATCGGTCAGGTGTTGCAGGCCGGCGCCGGGCAGAATCCGGCGCGCCAGTCGGCCGTCGGCGGCGGCATTCCGCACGCCGTGCCGGCGATGACCATCAACCAGGTTTGTGGCGGCGGCCAGCGAACGCTCCACCTCGCGGCCCAGGCGATCCGCCTCGGCGACGCCGATATCGTACTGGCCGGCGGACAGGACTCGATGACTCGCGCCCCGCACCTGCTGCCGCAGAGCCGGGCCGGCTTCAAGATGGGCGAAGTGACGATGCAGGATGCCATGATGGTCGATGGCCTCATCGATGCCTTCAACAATGTACATATGGGCGTCACCGCCGAACGGCTGGCGCGGAAATACCAGATCACCCGCGACGAGCAGGATCAGTTCGCACTGGCTTCACAGCAGAAGGCCGCAGCCGCCATGGCCGCCGGGCGCTTCACCGAGGAGATCGTGCCGGTCGAGGTACGGCGGAAGCGCGGCAGCATCGTGGTCGAGCACGATGAGCACCCGCGCGCCGATACCACGCCCGAGCAGTTGGCGGCGTTGCGGCCGATTTTCGACCCCGAGGGCAGCGTCACCGCCGGCAACTCATCGGGCCTCAACGATGGCGCTGCGGCGCTGCTGGTGATGTCGGCCCGCCGCGCCAGGCAACTGGGTCTCGAGCCGCTGGTCCGCATTGCCTCCTATGCCTCGGCCGGCGTCGACCCGATGGAAATGGGCCTCGGGCCCGTGCCGGCGACCCGCGCGGCGCTCGACAAGGCCGGCTGGAAGGCGGCGGACCTCGACCTCATCGAACTGAACGAGGCCTTCGCCGCGCAATCGCTCGCCGTCAGCCGCGAGTTGGGTTTCGATCCCGCGCGGATCAACGTCAATGGCGGCGCCATTGCGCTCGGCCACCCGCTGGGCGGCTCCGGCGCGCGCCTCGTAGTGACGCTCGTCCATGAAATGCGGAAGCGGGACGCGCACAAGGGCCTCGCCACGATGTGCATCGGTGGGGGCCAAGGGGTGGCAATCTGCCTGGCGCGATAGGTGGCGGAGAGGATGGGATTCGAACCCACGAGACCCTTTAGAGGTCTGCGCCCTTAGCAGGGGCGTGCCTTCGACCACTCGGCCACCTCTCCGTCGCCGGTCCTGATAGGGGCAATCGCCCGGGCGGGCAAGGGGTTTTTCGGCGGCGTTCGCAACGCAGTAACTGACCGGTGCGGGGCAAGTGATGCAGAAGTGCCGCGCCAAGTGCGGCGTCTCGATACTTGCCGCGCTTTGCCATTGATTTGACCAGAGGCTGCGCAACCATGGCCATAGTTGCCGCGATCGAGGCCCTGCCCTCGATTCGAGCGGACCGGATGGGCGATCTTTGCGGAGGATGACCCCATGGCCTGGTTGCAGAAACTGACTGGTATCGCTGCGGTTTGCATCGCACTGGGTGCAGGCCCGGTGGTGGCACAGCAAGCGTTGCCCGCGCTGATCGAAGGGGTGTGGCTGACAACGGCCCAGACCGAGCTGACCATCGTCGCCTGCCCCGCCGGCTATTGCGGGCATATCAGCAAGATCGTGATCCCCGAGGCGATCAAACAGAAGTACGGCGAGCAGCTGGAATCGATCGATCCGGCTGCCTTCACCGATGCCAACAACAAGGATCCGGCGCTGCAGGGGCGGCCGATCCAGGGGCTGCAGATCCTGGCGCTGCGGCAGACCGGCAATCCGATGTTCTACGAGGGTGAGATCTACAATCCCGAGGACGGGAACATCTATTTGGGCTCGGTCGAGGTG
>JAEUMC010000952.1 GCA_016793415.1 Devosia sp.
TCCATGCGGTTTGTGTTCCAGCGTCTCGCGTTCAGCCTCGTGGTGCTGTTCGTCGCGACCATCATCATCTTCTTCGGGATTTCGGCGATCGGCGATCCCCTGGGCGAGATCCGCTCGCAGCCCGGCATCAGCCAGGAAGCGCTGCAGCGGCTGATCGACAAGAAGCACCTCGATGACCCGCTGGTCATCCAGTACGGCTACTGGCTGCGCGACCTGGTGTTCAACCAGTTCGGCACGGACCTGTTGTACGACCGGCCGATCTGGCCGGAGCTGAGCCGGGCGCTGGGCACGACGCTGCAGGTGGTGCTGGCGGCCGAAGTGCTGGCCATCCTCGTTGCCATCATCATCGGCACGCTGGCCGCCCGCTACCAGTATTCGCTGTTCGACTACGGCACGACGCTCGCAAGCTTCATCGGCTACGCCATTCCGGTGTTCTGGCTGGCGCTGATCCTGCAGATCCTCACGGTCAACTTCTACGAAGCCACCGGCATCCGCATCTTCTACATCTCGGGCCTCAGCTCGGATGATGCCGGGACCGGTTTTGCCTGGCTGGTCGATCGCATCCAGCACCTGGTGCTGCCGGTGCTGGTGCTGTCGATCGCCTCGATCGCTTCGCACAGCCGCTATGTCCGCGCCTCGATGCTCGAGGTGATCAACTCGGACTATGTGCGCACCGCCCGGGCCAAGGGCGTCGACGAGCGCACGGTGCTGCTGCGCCACAGCCTGAGGAACGCCACGCTGCCGCTGGTGACGGTGATCGGGGTGAGCGTCGGTCACCTGTTCAACGGCACCATCCTGATCGAGACGATCTTCTCGATGCCGGGCATGGGGCTCTACTTCTTCAACGCGCTCAACACCCGCGACACTTACTCGCTGATGGCCTGGCTGGTGGTGACGTCGGCAGTGATGCTGCTGATGAACCTGATCACCGACCTGCTCTATGGCGTGCTCGACCCGAGGATCAACAAATGACCGATCAGCCCGTGACAGCTTCGGCCGGCCATCGCGAGGGTCTCGACGTCAAGGTACGCTCGCAGTTCAAGCTGGCGCTGGGGCGGTTCTTGCGCCATCGCGTGGCGATGGCGAGCCTCGTGATCCTCGCGATCATCGTCGTGGTGGCGTTCAGCGCCGAAGTGATCACGCCCTATAGCTTCGACGGGATGAACCTGCGCGCGGCGCGGCTGGCCCCGACCTGGGAAGGCGGGCACCTGTTCGGCACCGATAAGCTGGGTCGCGACTATTTCACCCGGGTGCTCTACGGCGCCCGCACCTCGATCTTCGTGGCGCTGGTGGTGGCGCTGCTGTCGACGCTGATCGGCACGCTGATCGGCGCTGTCGCCGGTTATTTCGGCGGCTGGATCGACGACATCTTCATGCGCTTCACCGACCTGGTGCTGATCCTGCCCGGACTGGCGCTGCTGATGATCCTCATCGCCTTCATCGGCGAGGGCTCGCCCCTGCAGATCGCCGTCATCCTCTCCTCGCTGATGTGGACGCTGATTGCCCGGGTGGTGCGGGCGCAGGTGCTGTCGATGCGCACCCGCGAATTCGTCGAGGCGGCGACACTGTCGGGCGCCTCGCCCTGGCGGGTGATCTGGCGGCACATGCTGCCCAACATGATGGGCCCGATCATCGTCAACGCCACGCTGACGGTGTCGTCGGCGATCCTCATCGAATCGGCGCTGTCGTTCATCGGCTTCGGGGTGAAGCCCCCTACCCCGGCGCTGGGCCAGCTGATCTCGGATGGCCGCGGCGCCATGCAGACGCAGTGGTGGCTGGTGACCTTCCCGGGCCTCGTGATCATCGCCATCTGCCTCACCATCAACTTCATCGGCGACGGGCTGCGCGATGCGCTCGACGCCCGGCAGGCGCAACGGAGCTGATCGATGACGCCAGCAAAACCAGGTCAGCCGTTGCTTTCGGTGGAAGGACTGATCACCGAGTTCCGCAGTTCGGAAGGCACGGTGCGAGCTGTCGACGAGGTGTCGTACCAGGTCTGGCCGGGCGAAACCCTGGCCGTGGTGGGCGAGTCAGGCTCGGGTAAGAGCGTCACCGCCATGTCGGTGCTCGGGCTCATTCCGCGGCCGCCTGGCAGAATTGCCGGCGGGCGCATCCTGTTCGAGGGGCGCGACCTCCTGACAGTACCGCCTGCCGAGATGCGGGCAATTCGCGGCAAGGCCATCTCGATGATCTTCCAGGATCCGATGACTTCGCTCAACCCGGTGCTGAGCGTCGGTTTCCAGATCGCCGAGGCCATGCTGGCGCATGGTGACATGCGGCGGAGCGAAGCCGCCGGGCGGGCGGTGGAGCTGCTGCGTACCGTCGGCGTACCCAACGCCGGCGAGCGCTACCACCAGTTCCCCCACCAGTTCTCGGGTGGCATGCGGCAGCGCGCGCTGATCGCCATGGCGATCGCCAACCGGCCGAAGCTGGTGATCGCGGACGAACCGACCACGGCGCTCGACGTTACCATCCAGGCGCAGGTGTTCGAGGCACTGCGCCTGGCGCAGGCCGAGACGCAGGCGGCGATGATCCTCATCACCCATGATATGGGGCTGGTCGCCGAACTCGCCGACCGGGTGGTGGTGATGTATGGCGGCCGGGTGGTGGAGACGACCGACGTGCGCACGCTGTTCCACGCGCCGCGTCATCCTTACACCAAGGGGCTGCTCGCGAGCCTGCCGCGCCTGCATGAACGCTCCGAGCGCCTGACGCCGATCCCCGGCGCGCCACCGAGCCTCGTCAACCGCCCAACTGGCTGTGCCTTCCATCCGCGTTGCGCCCACTCGGCCGGGCGGCCGATGTGCCGCAGCGAGGTGCCGGCCATGCGCGAGGTGGAGCCCCGCCACTGGTCGGCCTGCCACTACGCCGAGGAACTGGGCCAGAGCCGGGAAAGGATCGAAGCATGAGCGCAATCGAGCCGCTGCTCAGGATCGACAACCTGGTGAAGCACTATGGCGCGCCCAGGGGCAGGAAGCCGGCGATCCGGGCGGTCAACGACATCAGCCTCACCCTGAGGGCCGGCGAAACCCTAGGCCTCGTCGGCGAATCCGGCTGCGGCAAATCCACCACCGGGCGCTGCATCATCGGGCTGGAGCAGCCCACCGGCGGGCGCATCGTGTTCAATGGCCGGCCGGTGGAACACGGCAAGCGCGCGGCGCTGACAGCGATGTGGCGCGACATGCAATACGTGTTCCAGGATCCGTTCGCCTCGCTCAACCCGCTGATGACGGTGTTCGCCATCCTCTCCGAGCCCTTGCGGCTGTCCGGGATGAAGGCCGCCAAGACCGAGGCGCGGGTCAGTGAACTGATGCAGCTCGTCGGCCTCGCGCCGGAGCATGGCAACCGCTTTCCGCACGAGTTTTCCGGTGGCCAGCGGCAACGCATCGGCATCGCCCGAGCGCTGGCGCTCAACCCCAAGCTGCTGATCCTCGACGAGCCGGTATCGGCGCTCGACGTCTCGATCCAGGCACAGGTGATAAACCTCCTGGAAGATCTGCAGGATCGGCTCGGCCTCGCCTACCTGTTCATCGCACATGACCTGTCAGTGGTCAGCCATATCTGCGACCGCATCGCAGTGATGTATCTGGGCCGGATCGTCGAGATCGGCACCCGCGAGGAGATCTTCGCGGGGCCACGGCACCCTTACACCCAAGCGTTGCTCAGCGCCGTGCCGATCGACGACCCGGACCTGCGTGGCAAGCGCAAGCGCATCGTGCTGCAAGGTGATCCGCCCAGCCCCGCCAACCCGCCTTCGGGTTGCGCCTTCCGCACCCGCTGCTGGAAGGCCACCGAAATCTGCTCGCAAGCGGTGCCGGCGCTGGAGCCGAAACCTCAGGCAAGGCAGGCGGTTGCGTGCCACCATGCCGGCACGCTCACGGCGGACCCCGCATGAGCCATGCGCCAGGCGGGTAGGAGATCGGGGCCGGATCGTGTAGACGGCTAACTGTCTCAAACGGACGATGGCCGCTCGGTATGAAACTGCAAAATCGGCGCGTGCTGCTGATCATTGGCGGCGGGATTGCCGCCTACAAGGTGCTGGAGCTGATCCGGCGGCTGCGGGACGAAGGCGCAAGAGTGCGCTGCGTGATGACGGCGGCGGCGGCGGAGTTCGTGACGCCGCTGTCGGTCGCAACGCTCAGCGCCGACCGGGTGTTCACCAACCTGTTCGACCGAAATGACGAGCACGATGTCGGTCATATCCGCCTGTCGCGCGAAGCCGACCTGATCGTGGTGGCGCCGGCGACGGCGGACCTGATGGCGAAGGCGGCAACCGGCGCGGCCAACGACCTGGCGACAGCGGTGCTGCTGGCATCCGACAAGCCGGTGCTGATGGCGCCGGCGATGAACCCGCGGATGTGGGCGGCAGCGCCGACGCGTCGGAATCGTGCGACGTTGCTGGCTGACGGCGTGCAGTTTGTCGGCCCCAGATCCGGGGCGATGGCGGAGGCCGGTGAGGCCGGCGAAGGCCGGATGGCCGAGCCGGCGGAGATCCTTGCAGCAGTAATCGAGCGGCTCGGTGGCGCCGGACCGCTTGCGGGGCGTCGCTTCATCGTCACCTCGGGGCCGACGCATGAGCCGATCGACCCGGTGCGCTACATCGCCAACCGCTCGTCCGGCAAACAAGGGCACGCCATTGCCGCGGCGCTGGCAAAGCTCGGAGCCG
>JAEUMC010000954.1 GCA_016793415.1 Devosia sp.
ATCGAGCGGGACCGGTCGGAACCTTCGGTCTGCTCGGCATTGGCGGCGGCGATGATCTCTTCGATCGAACCACCCGGCGGCAGCGGCTTGGGCGGCTCCTTGCCGTTCTGCGGCACGGGCTTGGCCACCGGCTTGGCAACGGCGGCCGGAGCCTTCTTGGCCGGCGGCTCGAAATAGACCGGCGGCGGCGGCGGATTGTCTTCCTTGCCCGAACCAAGCCCGGCGATTACCGCCTCGCTGGCTTCCTGCTCGACCTGACGGATGCAATCCTCGAGCTGCAGGCGGTGTGCGGTAATGTCGCGAGCGGCGAGCGGCGGGTTGATGGCGCGCAACTGCCCCACCAGCGCGGCGCGCGCCTTCTCGTAGACCGCGCGTCGCGCGGCGCCGTTATTCTCCGGCAGAGCTTCTACCGCCCTACGTAACAGCTCTTTGTAGTCCGCCATTGGCTAAGCGACATCCGTAATTTAGGGGGCCTGTTCTACCGAAAAAAACTCAATCTTGGAACGGGTCCTGAACCAGTATGGTGTCCAGCCTTTCCGGGCTGGTGGAGAGCATGGCGACCGGTGCCCCGATCAGCTCTTCGATGTATCTGACGTACTTTACCGCCTGGGCCGGGAGTTCAGACCAGCTTCTCGCCCCTGCCGTTGTTTCCGACCACCCCTCGAGGGTCTCGTAGATCGGCTTAACAGCAGCTTGTGCTCCCATTGAGGCAGGCAAGTAGTCAATTTTTTGACCATTGAGCTCGTAGCCCACGCACACTTTGAGCTCTTTGAGGCCGTCAAGAACATCCAGTTTCGTCAGCGCGATGCCGTTTATCCCCGAAGTTCTCACCGTCTGGCGTACCAGCACCGCGTCGAACCAGCCGCAGCGGCGCGGCCGGCCGGTGTTGACGCCGACTTCGCGACCCACCGTCGACAGGTGCCGGCCGATCTCGTCATCGAGTTCGCACGGGAACGGCCCCTCGCCGACGCGGGTGGTGTAGGCCTTGGTGATCCCCAGTACATAGCCGATCGCCGTCGGCCCCAGGCCCGAGCCGGCCGAGGCCTGGCCCGCCACGGTGTTCGACGAGGTGACGAACGGATAGGTGCCGTGGTCGTTGTCGAGCAGGGCGCCCTGCGCGCCCTCGAACAGGATGCGCGCCCCGGCGCGGCGCTTCTCGTCGAGCAGCCGCCAGACCTGGTCGACATAAGGCAGGATCTTGCCGGCGACTTCGGTCAATTCGTTGTAGAGCGACTCGGCGGAGAGCTCGGCGAGCCCCATGCCGCGGCGCAGCGCATTGTGGTGCGCCAGCAGCCGCTCGATCTTGGGCATCAGCGTCTCGGGCTCGGCGAGATCGCAGACCCGGATGGCGCGCCGGCCGACCTTGTCTTCATAGGCCGGGCCGATGCCGCGACGGGTGGTACCGATCTTCAGCCCTGAGTTGCCGCTCTCGCGCACCGCGTCGAGTTCACGATGCAGACTCAGGATCAGCGGCGCATTGTCGGCGATCTTCAGCACCTCGGGGGTGATCTCGATGCCCTGGGCGCCGATCTTTTCGACCTCGGTGACAAAGTGGTGCGGATCGACCACCACGCCATTGCCGATGACGCTCAGCTTGCCGCGCACCACGCCCGAGGGCAGCAGCGCCAGCTTGTAGCTGGTGCCGTCGATGACCAGGGTATGGCCGGCATTGTGACCGCCCTGGTAGCGCACGACGACATCGGCGCGCTCCGACAGCCAGTCGACGATCTTGCCCTTGCCCTCGTCACCCCACTGGCTGCCGACGACGATCACGTTTGCCATGCGCTTGTTGCCCCTCAGGAAGCGGCAGCCCGGCCGGCGTCTCGCCGGCGGACCGCAAAGATCAGTTTCATTTGCTGCAAGCTGACCAGCGCGGCTTCCGCTCATGGAAGTCCGAGGTAGTTGCGGATGTCCTTTAGAGCAGTCCTTCTCAGATGACAAATCCCGTCACGTCGCACCCAGCCTCGCATGATCAGGAAAATCGCAGCGTTTGCCGGTTCGATCTCGCGACCTGCCGGGGCCCTCTAGCAATCACGGATAGTCACACCCATGTTACCGCAACCCAGCGCGCCAACCCGAGAACCTGAGGACAAGGTTATGCCCCTCTCGACTGCCGCGAATGCCTTCCGCCTGCCCGCCGGCACTGCCGGCCGGATCGTCACCGCCTCCGATACCGACTACGACAAGCTGCGCACCGTGATGTATGGCGGCCCCGACAAGCGGCCCGCCCATATCGTCCGGGTCAGCGATGCAGCCGATATTGCCGCAGCCATCGCCTATGCCCGCGACAACAGGCTCGAGCTTGCCATCCGCAGCGGCGGCCACAGTGGCGCCGGCCACTCGACCACCGATGGCGGTCTCGTCATCGACCTCCGCGACCTCAAGGACATCGCGATCGACGCTGCCAACCGCACGGTGTGGGTCGGCGCCGGCGTCACCGCCGGCGAGCTGACCGAGGCGCTTGCCCCACACCAGCTGGTGGTCGGTTTCGGTGATACCGGCTCGGTCGGCGTCAGCGGCATCACGCTCGGCGGTGGCGTCGGCTACCTCGCGCGCAAATACGGCCTCTCGATCGACTCGCTCCTCAGCGTCGAACTTGTTGCTGCCGACGGCAGGCAGGTGCTCGCCGACGAGGCCAACCATCCCGAGCTGTTCTGGGCGCTGCGTGGTGGCGGCGGCAATTTCGGCGTCGTCACCCGGCTGAAGTTCCGGCTCCATCCGCTTCCCGCCTTCACCGGCGGCATGCTGGTATTGCCGGCCACGGCCAGGACCATTGCCGGTTTCGTTGCGGCTGCCAAGGCGGCGCCGGAGGAACTCTCGGGCATTGCCAACGTCATGCCGGCCCCGCCCATGCCGTTCCTGCCGGCCGAGCAGCACGGCAAGCTGGTGATCCTTGCCATGCTGGCCTTC
>JAEUMC010000964.1 GCA_016793415.1 Devosia sp.
GGAAGCGCTGCGCGGCGTCGTGCGCACGGTGCTCTCCGAAGTGGCGCGGACTGGCCTGCCCGGCGACCACCACTTTTTCATCTCCTTCGTCACCAAGGCGCCCGGGGTTCGGATGAGCCAGCGGCTGCTCGAGCAGTACGACAAGGAAATGACCATCGTGCTGCAGAACCAGTTCGGGGCCCTGAGGGTGACCGAGACAGGTTTCGAGGTCGAACTCTCCTTCGACGGGCGTCCGGAACTGCTGGCGATCCCCTTCTCGGCCATCAAGGGTTTTTTCGACCCATCGGTGCAGTTCGGCCTGCAGTTCGACGTCGAGCGGGTGAGCGGCGAGGATGCCGAGGTCGAACCCGAGGGCGCCGAAGAGCCGCATGCCGCGGCGCCGGCAAAGCCTGCCCCGGCTGCCGAAGCACAGGGCGAAAAGGTCGTGAGCCTCGACAGTTTCCGCAAGAAGTGACGGCGCGGTGGAAAAGCGCTCGCTGACCATCGCCGGGCACCGCACCAGCATCGCCATCGAACAGGAATTCTGGGCCGGGCTCGAGGCGATGGCTCTCGCCGGCGGAAAATCCATTGCCGCGGTCATTGCCGAAATCGATCAGGAGCGCGAAGCGCCGAACCTCTCGTCGGCAGTACGGCTGGCGGTGCTCGCCTGGTACCGCGACCGCGACTAGCGCCTTTGCTCTAGTTCCCCAGTCCGATATCCATCGGCCGATTGAACTCCTCGAGCGCCTTCTTCAGCTCTTCTTCCTCCTTGGCCTTCCTCGCCGCCTCGGCTTCAGCGGCTTGCTTGGCCGCGGCTTCCTCCGCCGCCTGCTTCGCGGCGGCCTCTTCGGCGGCCTTCTTGGCAGCGGCTTCGTCGGCGGCCCGGATGGCGGCAGCTTCGGCGGCGAGCCGGGCCTTTTCGGCCTCCTCGGCCTTGCGCCGTGCCTCGTCCTCTTCGCGCAGCTTTTCGAGCCGCGCCACTTCGGCCTCGTAAGCCTTGACCATGATTGCGTCGACGAGGCTCGAAACGTCGAACTTCCGCTCCGGCGCCAGCAGCGTGCCGCCAAGCCTCGCAGTCACCCGAGCGGAGCCGGTATCGACCAGCGCGGCCTGGGCAATCGTTGTCGGCGCGATGGTGTAGTCGCCGGCGAGGCCGAGACTGCCGAGCTGGATTGAGCCGCTGCCGAACAACTGCCCACCCTCCCCCTCGATCGACAGGTTGGGGCTGCGCAGCACACCGCCGGCGATGGTGAAGCCACCTGTCACCTGCGGCGCGAGGAACGGGCCATCGTCCAGCCGATCCTCGATCAGCGCGCTCAGTTCCTCGGGCTGCATCTCGAGCACATTCTCGACATTGGCCACCTGGCTCACCGCCTGCGGATCGAGCCGTTCGATCTTCAATCCGCTCACCGTGTAGGTGCCCTCGCCGGTCAACGCGCCGATGATGCCGGCGACCGAGCCACCGGTGCCATCGAACCGGCCGGACGCATCGATGGTGCCGTCGAGGGCATCGGCAACCAGCGACGGCGCGATGCTGTCGATCGACACGCCGGTCAGCGAGATCCGTCCGGTGACCTGCTTGTCGATCAAGGGACCCGAGCAGCAGACCGCGAGCTCCAGGCCGACAGAACCATTGCCCAGCTTGCCGGTGAGGTTGCGCAAGCGGGTGGTCGTAGCGTCCCAATCGAGATCGAACGCCAGGTCGGTGACCAATGGCTTGCCCGCCGCTGTAACCGCTGGTGTGGTCACCGAAACGCGTCCACTGGTGCCGCGCGGCCCATCGCCGGTGGCGAGCGGACCATCCGGCCAGAGGCCGTTACCCGTCAGCTGCGACGCCGGCCCGACGAGGGTCCCCAACAGTCCGCCCAGGTCCAGCTGCCCCGCCGCAATATTGCCGCTGACCACCCGGGTAGCGCCGCGGTTCGCCAGTTTCAGCTCGCCAGTGAAACTCTCCGCACCGGAAGTGCCGGTGATGTCGGACAGCTGCACATCGCTGAGCCCGGTGAAATCGACCCGCGCGGACGCCGATATCGTCGGGAGCGAGACGCCATCGGCGCCGAGCCAGTCGGCGAAGGCCGTGGGATCGGCGAGCGCCGCCTTGATGGTGCCCTTGCCGCTATAGGCCGCAGGATCGGTGACGACGAGGTTGCCGGAAAAGCCCAGGGAGTCGCCGCCGCCTTCGACCAGCACGGTGGTCTCGAGGCTGTTGGCGATGTTGCCGTCGATGACGCCGACCAGATGTACCGGCTCGCCCTCGGCGAACAGGCTGACCGCCCCAAGGCCCAGTTGCGCGGTCATGGCGCCCGAGTCGGCCGACTTCATGTCCAGCCGAACCTTGACTGGTCCTGACAGGGCGCGCAGGAACCCAGCCTGCAACTCGGCGTCAGCGGCCACCTCGGCCGTCCCCAGCCGACCGGACACAGCGAGGCTCTGTGCGCCGTCGCCGCTTGGCGCATCGAGGCGCAAGGCCAGATCGGCCGGCAAGGACGGGGTGAGGAAACCGGTCAGTGCCGGCGACGCGCCGATGGCCTTGTAGAAGCTCGCCAAAGCCGGCGCGTCGGCGGAGGCGACGGTGAGCGTGCCGGCGCCCGAAAGCTCTGGCTTGGTGATCGAACCGAAGGCAGTGAGCGACGCCTTGAACTTGGCGCCGCCAAGATCACCGGCCGAAATGTCGTCCACTACCAGCACGCCGCCATCCCACGAACCTTTGGCGGAAAGCGCCCGGCCATTGAGCCCACCCAGCGTCATGGAGTCGGCGACCAGTTCGAACTCGCCCTTGGGGAACGTCGCCGGAAACGCCGCGTCGACGTTGAGATCGGGCAATAGAGCGAACAGCGCGGCACTGCGCGCCGCATCGAGTTGGCCCATATCGGCGGTGATATGCAGGTCAGGCGTAGCGCCGAGTCCGAGCTGCGCCGAAAAGGAGCGCGCCTCGCCATCGAGCTCGACCCGACCGTCGCTGACCGACAGCGTTTCGCCGACCAGGTCGATGCGGGCTTCGATCGAACCGGGCATGCCGAACAGCGGGTTGCCTTCGGCCGGCTTCCGCCACAGCGTGGTCAAGGCATCGAGCCGCTGCGAGTTGAGCGACAGCTTGCCGGAGAATTCCGGCCGGCCGGTCTCGGTGGTGACCTCGCCGGACAGCGACACCCGGGTATCGCCCGGCAGCAGGCCGGTCAGGCCGCGAACCGTCCAGCCGCCGTCATGCGCTGTCGCGTCGAGCCTGACGTTGCGGAGCGAGAAGGCCCGAAGGTTCACTTCGGCCACATCGAGGCCGATGGTCCCGGGGATGCCGGGTGCCGCCGGGAGTGGCAGTTCGCGCAGCAGCCGGATCAGTTCATAGGGCTCAACCGCCTGCTCGGCGGTGGCATCGCGCGGCGGCAGAGCCAGCAGGCCGCCGGAGATCACCGCGTTGAAGGCCATGCCGCGCCCGAGCGTTACGTCGGCGGCGCCGAGCAGGCGCGTCGCGGCGCGATTCTCGTCGGGGATCACCACGTAGTCGGAGAGCAGCACCTTGCCGGGGTTGGCCTCGACCTTGCTCGTCATCACCAGGTCACCCTGCCCGGCATCTTCCGCCCCCTCCTTGGCCGGCTTCGGCGGCGGCTGGCGGTAGGTCATGGTGCCGCTGAAACCGGGTACCAGCCCCGGCGTCAGGAAGCCTTCTGCCGCGAGGGTGAAGCGCTCGTCGGCGGGCCTCAGGGTCATGGCGAGCGAGCCGCCGCCCTCGGCATCGAGCTGGCCGGTGGTGACGCGCAACGCATAGACGGCGCCATCGACATTGCCGGTGCCCTGGAACGAGAAGGGCCCGCGCAGGGCCTCGAGCTTCAGATCGCCGGTGACGTTCGAGGCGATGTAGGTCTCGCCGGCCCGGGCATCGTGCAGTTTGACGGTACCGCCGCTGATCACGGCGTTGGCGACCGAAATGTTGCTGGTCACCGTCCGCGCAAGAGCAATGCCGGCATCGACCGAGCCATCGGCGGCAACATCGATCGACACCGTGGGACCCTCGAGCTGCAGCTCGGTGACGTTGTAGCGATCGCGCAGGAAATCGATCAGCGAGAAATCCGCCTCCACCCGCTCGACCGTCAGGCTCGGCGCCTCAGGCGGCCCGGCACTGACATTGGCAAAGGTGAGCTTGGGCTGCGGCAGCAGCGAGAAGGCGACGTCGCCCTCGATCCGCACCGGGGTGCCGAGCACCTCGCCGGCGATGGCGGCGAGGCGGTCGCGATACTGTCCCCAGGGGATGAAACTGGGCACGACAAAGGCCGCGGCGAGCAGCAGGATCGCAATGACGCCGACGACGATGTAGAGCCGGTTGAGCACGAGTCCGGTGAATCCCCGCAAAACTGCAGCAGAGTTTAGGCAATGGCCGCTGCCGCGTCACGCACCGAACAGCGGCACTGCTTCACTATCGCTGCGGATCGCGTCCGGCTCGCATCAGTCCGAAAGCTGAGTCCGCTCCGGGACCTACATCCACTTCTTCTTGCGCATGAAGAGGTAGATGGCGACGCCGAGGACGCAGAGGAAGCCGGTGACGATCCAGAAAGCGTAGGGGCTATCGTGGAAGGGAATGCCTTCGACATTCATGCCGAGGATGCCGCTGATCACGGTGAGCGGCATCAGCACCACGGTCGCGGCAGCGAGCAACAGCATGGTCTGGTTCATCTGCTCGGCGCGGGTATCGAGCAGTTGTTCGTGCACCAGCACGGCCCGCTCCGAAAGGGTCTGCATCTCGTCGCCGAGCCGCGCCGTGCGCGCCGCCGCTTCGCGCAGGCGGACCCGGTCACGGGCGGTGAAGAAGCTCAGATCTTCGATTTCGAGCGTGGTCAGCACATCGCGCTGCGGCCAGATCAGCCGACGCATGTTGATCAGGGTGCGGCGCAGATGGGCGAGCCGCGAGCGGCTGTCGCCGGCGCGGTTCAGCATCAGCGTTTCCTCGATGGTATCGAGGTTGTCGCCCATGCGCTCGATCAGCGGCTCGATGCGGTCGGCGGCGCGCAACGCCAGGCGCGCGACCAGGTCGGCCGGCGAGACCGGCGCGTGATGCGTCTGCTGCCACTGGGTGATGCCGAGGAACTCGACGATGTTGAGTTCCGAAGCGATGATGACGCGGCCCTTCTCGATCCACAGCGTCAGGAGCTGCCGGCCGACATCCTCGGGATCCGCACCAGGGCGGGCCACCCGCAACACCACCAGCGCCCGGTCGTCGAGCACGGTGCAGCGGCTGCGGGTCGAGGGCACCGTGATCAGATCGGCGTTGAAATCGCCGAGCTCACGCTTCAGCCAGACCTTGAACTCGGGCGCACGCGAGTTGCCCGAGATCAGCGCGAACCCCTTGGCCGGGGTGGCGAACGTCGCCTCCTCGGCCTCCTCGAGCTTGCGCACGCCGCCGCGGCCGTCGAACTGGACGATGGTCATCCAGTCCTTGATCGGCTGGCGCTGGTTGCTGGCCGGCATTGCTTCGCCCATGGGGGCTCCGTTAGCTCAGGCGTGACAGAGCCTCGGTGAGGCGGGCACGGCGATCCTCCGCCTCGGCGCGGCGGCTGCGCTGCTCTTCGATCACCTCTTCGGCGGCCTTGGCAAGGAACTGCTCGTTGCTCAGCTTCTTGTCGATCTTGTCGATCTCGACCGTCTCTTTGGCGATATCCTTCTTCAGCCTACCGCGCTCAGCATCCAGATCGATGACACCGGCGAGCGGCAGCACGAAAGTGGCCTCACCAAGGATCAGCTGGGCCGAGTCGCGCGGCACGTCGGAGGTATAGTCGACGCTGTCGAGCCGGGCGAGCCGGGTCAGCGCCGACAGGTTGGCCTCGACGCGGGTGCCGGTCGTTTCCCCTGCCCCGACCACCAGCAGCTTCACCTTGGCGCCGGCGGGCACGTTCATCTCCTGGCGCACCGAGCGGATGCCGGAGATCAGCGCCACCAGCCAATCGAGCTCGGCTTGCGCCTCTTCATCTTCGAGACCGGCCAGTTCCGGCCACTCGGAGATGATCAGCAGTTTCTCGCGCGCCGGGCCGGTCTTGCCGGTTTCCGCCCACAGCTCTTCGGTGACGAAGGGCATGAACGGGTGCAGCAGCTTCAGGATCTGGTCGAGCGCGAAGGCAGCAGTCGCCTGGGTTTCGGCCTTCGCCGCCTCGTCCTCGCCGGTGAACACCGGCTTTGCCAGCTCGATGTACCAATCGCAGAAGGTGCCCCAGACGAAATCATAGGCGGCGTTGGCGGCTTCGTTGAAGCGGTAGTCGTCGAGCGCCGCGGTGACGGTCGCCACGGCGCGCGCGGTCGAGCCGACGATCCAGCGGTTGATCGCCAGGGTATTCTTCCTGGGATCGAACGCCTCGGCGCGGGCGCAACCGTTCATCTCGAGAAAGCGCGCGGCGTTCCACAGCTTGGTGACGAAGTTGCGATAGCCCTCGACGCGGGAGATGGCGAGGCGCATGTCGCGGCCCTGCGCCGCCATGGCGGCAAGGGTGAAGCGCGTCGCGTCGGCGCCGTACTCGTTGACGAGGTTCAGGGGGTCGATGACGTTCCCCTTGGTCTTCGACATCTTCTGGCCCTTCTCGTCGCGGACCAGCGCATGCATGTAGACGGTGTGGAACGGCTCGGTGCCGGTGAACTCCAGCCCCATCATCATCATGCGGGCAACCCAGAAGAAGATGATGTCGAAACCGGTGACCAGCACATCGGTCGGATAGTACTTCTTGAGCTCGGGGGTCTGGTTGGGCCAGCCCATGGTCGAGAACGGCCACAGCGCGGACGAGAACCAGGTATCGAGCACATCCTCGTCGCGATGCAGCGGCCCCTTGCTGTCC
>JAEUMC010001002.1 GCA_016793415.1 Devosia sp.
GCCGCCGACGACGCGGCAATGGCGCAGGAAGTTGCCAATCTCGCCGACAAGGCGGCCAAACAGGCGGCCGCGGAGCAGAAGGCGGCCGACGAACGCGCCGCGGCCAAGGCGCGCGGCGAGGCGATCGGCAACTTTTTCGGCGGCATGTTCGGCGGTGGCGCCGAGACCGGGGTGATCGACCCGACCAAGGTGGCGCCCATTCCGCTGCCGCGGCTGCACCGGGCCTGAGACGGCTACCTTGCGATGCGGTCCCGTCGCTCCCATGTTGGCATGGCCATCGCGATCGGGGTTCTGCTCCTCGCGGCAGTGCTGGTTGGGCGCTTCGTGCTCACCGAACGAACGGGAGTCCGCGACATCGCCACCGAGCGCGTCTATGACCGCACGCAGTTCGTTGCGGAGCTGACCGATGCCGGGTTTGCGCTCGGCGACGCAGCGCATATCCGCATCTTCAAGCGCGAGCATAAGCTGGAGTTGTGGCTGAGGCGGGCCGACGGACGCTATGCGCTGTTCCGCGACTACGACATCTGCAAGTTCTCCGGCGATCTCGGGCCCAAGCTCAAGGAAGGCGACAAGCAGTCGCCCGAGGGCTTCTATCGGGTGGCAGAGAGCCAGCTGAACCCCAATTCGCGCCACCATCTGAGCTTTAATCTCGGCTTTCCCAATGCGTTCGACCGGCAACTGGGGCGCACCGGCTCGGCGTTGATGGTGCATGGCGGCTGCTCGTCGATCGGCTGCTATGCCATCACCGACGCCAGCGTCGACGAGGTCTATGCGGTGGTGGAAGCGGCGCTGAGCCACGGCCAGGACGCCGTCGACGTGCATGTGTTTCCGTTCCGGATGACCGCCAGCGCGCTCGCCGCCGAGGGCGGTAACACCTGGGCGCCGTTCTGGCGTAATCTCAAGGCCGGCTACGACCTGTTCGAGGCGGCGGGGACGCCGCCAAAGGTCGGAGCCTGCCGAGGCGAATATCGCTTCGGCGCAGATGCGGAGGGGCCGGAATGCGCCGTTATCGCCGCCTGGTCCTGATCGACCGGTTGATCCCGTTTCTGGCCGCCATTGTCGGGCTGGTGGCGCTGGCCGGGGCGGTCGCCGTGCAACTCAACACCGATGCCAAGACCAAGGCGGTGAGCGAGGCCGTAGTGGCGCTGCGCAGTTCGGTCGATGAGCTCAGCTCGCGCGCCGCGGCTGCGGCAGCGCCTGTCGATGACGGTACTGCGGCGGGCCTGTTGGCGCTGCAGGACCGGATGGTGAAGCTCGAGGGCGAGTGGGCCGAGCAGAAGACCGCCGTTGCAGCAGCTCCGGCGAGTGCTCCCGCGACCACCGAAGCGGGCACGGAGACCGCCGCGATCGACCCCGATCTCCCCACCACCGACTGTATTCCGCTGGGCACTCGTTTCATGGTGACTCCGGGTGAGAGCTACCCGATCTGCCAATCGAAAGCGGT
The DNA here is from genome assembly GCA_016793415.1 of Devosia sp. Classification (GTDB taxonomy): domain Bacteria; phylum Pseudomonadota; class Alphaproteobacteria; order Rhizobiales; family Devosiaceae; genus Devosia_A. The sequence goes on from JAEUMC010001002.1 coordinate 1,445, forward strand.
GATCAAGACCGGGCCGATCACCGCCGATACGGTCACCATGGACGGTGTCGGACAGGTGGTGGAAACGGGCTTCGGCTCGATTGCCGGTACCAGCTGCACGGTGATGGTGTTCTCGGCCGACGAAGCCGGCTTTGCCGAAGTCCGGGTGACCTGCACTTAAGCCTGAACTGCCCCTCACCCGTCTCGGCGCGTGGCGCCGGGTGGGGGGCAGTTTCATTTCCATCGGCAGCTGATAGACCTAGCGCCGGGCATTCGCCCGGTTCGTCACCTCCGAGTCCATCGTGTCCTCACCCGCCGCTTCGTCCGTGCATCAGTCCGCCTCGCTCAGGGGCATGGCGCTGGGCATTTTCGCCTACACGCTGTTTTCGGTGCACGACGCACTGGTGAAGGCGGTGATCCACGCGCTGCCGGTGGTGCAGATCCTGTTCGTGCGCAGCCTGGTGATCGTCATCATCTGCCTGGTCATCGGGCGGCGGAAGCTGGTGCTGGAGCTGGTGCGCTCGACCAACAAGCCGATGCTGCTGTTGCGCGCCATCCTGACGCTGGCGGCCTGGTGCATGTACTATTCGGCCGGGCGGGAGCTGCAGCTCGCCGAGATGACGACGCTCTACTATTTCGCCCCGGTGCTGACGATCGTCCTGGCGGTGATCTTCCTGAAGGAGCAACTGACGCTGGCGCGGGTCGGCGCCTCGGCCATCGGGTTTTTCGGCGTGCTGATCGCCTGCAATCCGGCCGGGCTGAGCTTCGGCATTCCGGCACTGATGGTGCTGGGGGCGGCGTTCTTCTGGTCGGTAGCGATGATCCTGATGCGCACCATCTCGAAATCCGAGAGCTCGATGGTGCTGATCTTCTCGCTCAACCTGTTCTACACGCTGGTGATGGGCCTGGCGTCGATCCCGTTCTGGACAGGCATGGACCCGCTGCAGATCGCCATCGTGGTCGCCACCGGCATCGTTGGCGGCACGGCGCAATATGTGCTGGTGGAAGCGGCGCGGCTGGTGCCGGCGAGCGTGCTGGGCACGGTCGAGTACTTTGCGCTGATCTGGAGCTTCGTCTTCGGCTTCCTGTTCTGGGGCGAACAGCCGGCGGAGGTGGTGTTCATCGGCGCGGCGCTGGTGATCGCCGCGGGGCTGGTGCTCGCCTGGAGCGAGCGGCGTCCGCGGCGACCGGTAGTGGATACCCCTTAGGCCTCGGCGGCCTCGGCACCGGCAACCGCTGCGGTGGCCGAGCGGGGCCGCAACCCGTTCCAGATCAGAACTACGGCAAGCACGGTCACGGCGACGTTGGCAGCGAGCGCCTGGTGCAGGCCGGCGATCAGGCCAGCCTGGGTGGCGGCAATGGCGCCGAAGATCGGGATGCCGATGGTGATGCCGACCTGCTGGGTCATCGAGAGCAGGCCAGTGGCGAGCCCCTGTTCGCCATCGGCGACGCCTGAGGTGGCGGTCACCATCGAGGCGACGATCGCCGTTACGTGGCCAAAAAAGCCGATGAACAGCGCCGGAACGAGTACCCACAGCCAGACCGGGTCGGGGCCGAGCAGCAGCAGCGGCGCGGTGAAGCCGGCCTGCACCAGAAGTCCGATGGCAAGCACGTTGCGCACGCCGCGGCGAGCGATGATCCGGCCGGCAATAAGGCCGGCGACGATCGAGGCGAGGCCGGGAACTCCAAAAATCAGCCCGGTATCGAACGGGGACAAATGTAGGGCATCCTGCAGGTAGAGGGTGACGAGAAAGATCAGCGCCGGCTCCATCGAGAAGACGATCAGCGCCGAGAGATTTCCCCATTTCACCGTCGGGCGGGCGAGAATGCTGACGGCCACCAGCGGTGCCTTGCTGCGCAGTTCGATGATGAAGAACAGTGCCAGCAGGACGAGCCCGCCGACCAGCATGTAGGGGTTGGCGCTGGTAACGCCGTAGACGAGGGCCAACAGGCCCAGCGTCACGGTTGTTGCCCCAGGCAGGTCGAGCCTGACGCCGACCGGTGCACTGCTGGCACGAAGCACGAGGGGGGCGACGGCAAGAATCAATACGGCGACCGGCACGTTGATGAAGAAGGCCCAGCGCCAGCTGAGCGCGCTGACCAGCGCGCCGCCGACCAGGGCGCCGACGGTGAAGCCGCCGGAGAGCAGCGCGCCATTGAGGCCAAGGACACGGGCGCGCTGCCGCTCGTCGCTGAACGCGGTGATCAGCAGGGCGAGCGAGGCCGGGGTGGCGATGGCAGTCGCAAGACCCTGGAGAGCCCGCGCGGCGAGCAGGACTTCGGGACTGGTGGCGAGGCCGCCGATCACCGAGGCAATGGCCAAGAGGCCGATGCCGATGAAGAACATGCGGCGCCGGCCGAATAGATCGGCGATACGGCCGAACAACAGGGTGAAGCCAGCCGCCGGCAAGGCATAGGCCGTGGCGATCCAGGCCAGCTGCGAGAACGGCAGGCCGACAGCCTCACCGACCTCCGGCATGGCGACGTTGAGGATCGAGAAATCGACCGACAGCATGAAGCCGGTGCCGAGCAGCAGCAGGACGACCAGCCATTGCCGTCCTGTCATGGGAGGTAGGGCGGTAGTGCTCATTTGGAATCTCGGGGTGTTGGGTTGGCGATGGCACGGCTCCGCCGGCCTCCCAAACGGGATTGGGCTTGGCTTGCCGAAGGGGAGGGGTGGGGGTTGCGGAGCGGGAGACGTCGGTGTTCGCCGCAGGTCCAGGCCGGGCCGAGGGGGACCGAGTCTTCGTCAGCAGTTCGTCCACTGGCGCTGGTGCCAGTGGACGACTGGGCAGCAGTCAGGTTGTGGTCTCAGGCCGCCGGCGCCGCGAGCTCGATCAGCTCGGTCTTGCCGCTCTGGATCAGTTGCTTGAGGCTGCCCTGGATCAGCGAGGTCCAGGCATCCGAGCAGGTGTCGTAGCATTCGACGGCGGGGGCGATGCCCTCGTGGGTGAACACCACTTCGGTCTTGCCGTCCCTGCTGCCGATGTCGAAGATGATGGTGGTGCCGACCCATTCGGTCTTGTCCTCGACGAAGCTCAGTGTGCCCTCGACCACCTGCCAGGCAACCCGCCGGTTGGGCACCAGTTCGGTCACGACCTGCCTGGAGTAGTGGAAGTCCTGG